>JAYUXX010000412.1:0-7944 GCA_043752765.1 Saprospiraceae bacterium
GCTGTACGCGTGGCAGCTACTGATCTAACCGTATTGATAACAGGTGAAAGTGGAGTTGGAAAAGAAGCCTTTAGCCAGATTATTCATGCACTTAGTACCCGCAAGCACAACAAATTTATTGCAGTCAACTGTGGCGCCATTCCGCAAGGGACGATTAATTCCGAATTGTTTGGACATGAAAAGGGAGCTTTTACTGGAGCAACCGCAGATCGAAAAGGATATTTTGAAACGGTAGACGGAGGTACGATTTTTCTTGACGAGGTAGGGGAAATGCCCTTAGATACCCAATCGTATTTGTTACGTGTGCTGGAGTCTGGTGAATTTATGACAGTAGGTTCCTCACATGTCAAGAAAACCGATGTCAGAGTTATTGCAGCCAGTAATGCAAATCTAATGGATCAAATACGGAAAGGGAAATTCAGAGAAGATCTCTATTACCGGTTGAATACAGTTCCGATCCACATTCCTGCATTAAAAGAAAGACCTGAAGACATCCATATTCTCATACGGCGTTTTGCTGTTGACTTTGCAGAAGCATATCATACAGAATCTATCCGTTTTGATGAGCAGGCAAAGGCTATCCTGATGAAATATTCCTGGCCTGGGAATATTCGCGAGCTTAAAAACATAATCGAACAGCTCAGTGTCCTGACGGATGATAAACACATCGATGCTGAATTGCTTTTACAAATTGCACCACATCTTGCGAAAAGAGACTTGCCTGCGGTTTCTAAATCATCCGGTGATGGGCTACAGGAAAGAGAAATCTTATACAAGCTCCTATTTGATATGAAAGGCGATCTGCATGATCTGAAACATTTAGTCTTTGAACTGATCAGAGGAAATAATCTACGGGTGCCTGAAACCGTTTCTTACAGAGCTATTACGCCAACTGTTGAGGAGCAGGAGTTATTAGCCACGGAACAATGGTCTGGCAACCCTGTCCAGGATATCTTTTCAAAAAATTCTGTTCAGGAACGGGGTGCTCTTGTCCTGGATGAGAAAAAATATGACAATACAGAATTGTTCGATGAGAATCTTGCTCTTGAAGACATGGAAAAAGATATGATCAAAAAGTCTCTAAAGCGACATGGTGGTAGACGAAAGGAAGCAGCCCTTGAATTGGGCATTTCAGAAAGAACACTGTACAGGAAAATAAAACAATACGATATCTAACAAGCGGATTGGTTATTGTAACGATGGTGTTTGTTGGACTACTTTTTAACGCATAGTATAATTGATTTAAATTGAGGTTACCGCTTATGAGATTCCGTTTTCCTTCAATGAATGCAGGCTTCCTTATCCTAACGTCCGCCGTGGTCTTAATGGTTATTTCGGCAGGTTGCTATTCGTTGAAGGGCTATAGTATCGATCAGAATGTGGAGACGTATTATGTTGGCACGTTTAAAGTAACCGCCTTAAACGCACCGGTTACCATTCCCCAGACATTCGCCGAATCGCTTAAGGATAAAATTTCGAGAGAATCTAGACTTAAATTCAATGATGACGAACCTCATCTGGAATTCAATGGAGCTATCCAGAGTTTTAATGTCACCGCAGTTGCCCCTCAGCCGGGAGAACGAACAGCTTTCAATAGGCTTACAATAACGGTATCAATTGAATATCTTAATCACCTGAATGCCAAGGATAAGTGGTCGAAAACATTCAGCCATTTTGAAGATTTTCCTGCTGAGCAAAACCTGGCGGGAGTTCAGGATGAGTTGGTTACCGTGATATTCAATCAAATCCTGGAGGATATCTTTAATCAGGCGTTTAATAACTGGTAGTAGAGGGATGGAAGAGAATCTAAATGAGCACGAACCAAAACCAGGCCTTCCGGAAGCATTGCATCCTGAAATCGGCAATGGCACACTGTGGTTAAGTAATCCACATCACCTGGCTTTATCATCCATCGATCCGCTCTCCCCGCTTGATTCACTTTTACTGGATCAAACTGCACGTCAGACTATCATTCAAAAATGGAGTGATCGGCTTAATCCCAATCGTAAATCGGAAGATTCTACCACTGATAACTTAACAGTTGTGGTACCTTCTTTAGACCCTGAGTTAAAAACGCAAAAGCCAAAAAGGAAGGATAAAAAGCTATTGGCATCCAATCGGGCAGAGGATCCACTTCCGGATTGGATTGAGAATACAGGTTCAGACTTGCTAAATCAAGACACCGCTCCTTCAAATGACCTTACTGAGATAATTGAAACTGATCAAGCTTCTACACCTAAAGAAGGCAAACGAATTCGAAAGGCAGTGAAAAAGGCTGAGAAAGAGGTTAAACGTCACGAATCACGTGTGAAATTTCAGCCGGACCCATTTACTGAATCAAATTTGTCTCCCTATACACAATGGTTGAAAAGTCTCCGGGGGTCTGAATATGTGCACCCTTACGAAGATGATTTTGGTCTGACACAATCTTCAGTTAGTAGCCAGGATGGTATTTCCGAGACCTTCGCTGACTTACTGGTACTTCAAGGTTATAAAGAGCAGGCTATAGATATGTATAAGCTCCTGATGGCCAAATATCCCGAAAAAAGTAGTTTCTTTGCAGCCAAAATTGAGGCCTTAAAATAATCTTCACGTTTCATCATGCTTAAATTAATAACTATACTCATTGCGTTGATCTGTGTTCTTCTCATGGCTGTTATTCTTATCCAAAACCCAAAAGGTGGCGGTGTGGACAGCACGTTTGGAGGGCAGAGTGCTAACCAGATGTTTGGTGCTGCCAAATCTGTAGACTTTATCGAGAAACTCACCTGGGGTCTTGCTGCCTCCTTATTTGCACTTTGCATATTTGCGAGTTTTTTCGTGAAATAAAGCCGTCCGGACCTTTTTTCACTACCGTTCCCCGGATTCCATGTTATGCTGATTACAAGTCACTGGTATTTCCATTTTGCCACATTGTCAGTAAAATCGCACAAGAAAAATATTTGCTTGTACTAGCCTGCCCTGATTGAAGAAAGCCTGTAAAAATGGCAGACATGTACGTGGTGGCACACCTTGTGATAGTGCTGCACTGAAGTTAAAAAACAACCTTTCAAACAGATAAATCATCTATTACTATGAAATTGAAACCAATCAATGATCGGGTCGTGATCAAACCAGCTCCGGCTGAAGAAAAAACCAAGGGTGGCATTATCATCCCGGATACAGCTAAAGAAAAGCCTCAACGCGGAGAAGTCGTTGCTGTCGGACCTGGAAAGGAAGAACACAAAATGACTGTACAGGTCGGTGATATCGTCTTATATGGTAAGTATTCCGGTCAGGAATTGGCTTATGATGGCGTGGATTACCTCATCATGCGTGAAGATGATGTCATGGTCATTCTTCAGTAATTTTTTTCATGATCCTTATTTAGAAATCAACCTTTAACAAAGATAAAATCAAATAAAAATGGCTAAAGAAATTAGCTTTAATTCAGACGCTAGAGAAAAACTAAAAGCAGGTGTCGATGCTTTGTCAAATGCTGTGAAAGTAACCCTGGGCCCAAAAGGTCGTAATGTTATCCTTCAGAAAAGCTTTGGCGCTCCAAATATTACAAAAGACGGTGTGACCGTTGCAAAAGATATCGAATTGGATGACCCGATTGCTAACATGGGTGCCCAATTAGTCAAAGAAGTAGCTTCCAAAACAGCAGACATTGCCGGAGATGGAACGACTACAGCTACAGTTCTTGCCCAGGCAATGGTGAGCGCAGGAATGAAAAACGTAGTTGCCGGTGCCAATCCAATGGACCTAAAGCGTGGAATAGATAAAGCTACCCGTGCAGTCATTGAAGATTTGAAGAAACAATCTGAAGTGATCGGTGACGATTTCGAAAAGATTGAACAGGTAGGTTCTATCTCTGCAAATAATGATGAAGAGATCGGAAAATTAATTGCTGACGCTATGCGCCGTGTTTCCAAAGATGGTGTGATCACTGTTGAGGAAGCAAAAGGAACTGAAACGTATGTAGAAGAAGTTCGTGGTATGCAATTCGATCGCGGGTATTTATCACCATACTTCGTGACTAATGCAGAGACCATGATGGTTGAATATGAAGACCCTTGTATTCTTATTTACGATAAGAAAATTTCTAATCTGCAGGAGATCGTTCCTGTATTGGAAAAGGTAATTCAGGCAGGTCGTCCCCTTTTGATCATTGCTGAAGATGTAGAAAGCCAGGCATTAGGCGTGTTGGTGGTCAACAGGCTTAGAGCTCAATTGAAAATCGTAGCTGTAAAAGCTCCGGGTTTCGGTGATCGTCGCAAAGCAATGCTTGAAGACATCGCTATATTGACTGGTGGTACTGTGATCAGTGAAGAAAAAGGTTACAAACTTGAGAGTGTAGAACTTGAACAGTTGGGCCGTGCGGATAAGATCACGATCGACAAAGACAATACAACGATTGTAAATGGTAAAGGTGGTCAGGATATGATCACATCCAGGATCAACCAGATCAAAGCACAGATCGAAACTACTACATCGGATTACGATAAAGAAAAACTTCAGGAACGCCTTGCGAAATTGGCAGGTGGTGTTGCAGTTCTTTATGTTGGTGCTCCGACTGAAGTGGAAATGAAAGAGAAAAAAGCACGTGTAGATGATGCACTTAGTGCAACAAGGGCTGCTGTTGAAGAAGGTATTGTTATCGGAGGAGGAGTTGCATTGGTGAGAGCTATGAAAGCTATCGAATCTTTAAAAGGAGCTAATGAAGATGAAACGATCGGTATACAGATTGTTAAGAAAGCTTTGGAAGCACCTCTTCGTACAATTGCCGAAAACTCGGGTGTTGAAGGTTCAGTAGTTCTTCAGGAAGTGATCAAATCAGGTGGTAACATCGGTTACAATGCACGTACTGATAAGTTTGAAGATCTTAAGAAAGCAGGTGTAATCGATCCTACCAAAGTGACACGAATTGCATTAGAGAATGCATCTTCGATCGCCGGTATGATCCTGACTACAGAATGTGTTGTAAGTGATAAGAAAGAAGAGAATGCGGGTGGCGGTGCTGGTCATATGCACGGCGGTGGCGGTGGAATGGGTGGTATGATGTAATCGTATTTTCTTTCGCAGATAGAAAAAAAATCCCGCCTCCTTTATTGGATGGCGGGATTTTTTATAAATCATGTTTGATTACACCTTCATTTTTTCATCATCTTGAAGCTATAGGTTCTACCATCTCTTTCTTTAATAATACATAGATACATTCCTGGTGGGAATGAGGGCAAGTGAATACTTACAGGTATCGGTGCATCGGGCTGATCGAATACAAGCTTCCCGTGCATGTCGTATAGCTGAACAAGTGCCTTGCGAAATATGCCATTTCGAGATCTAATCTGTAGCTCACTATGAAATGGATTTGGAGTTACCGATATATCAGGAACATTATGTTCTTCCTCATCCTTCACTCCGGTAGGCAATATTTCAACCCATTGACATGACCTGTCTGATCCGTTAGTATTGCTGACTGTAAGACATACATGATACAATCCACTTTCGAAAGTATGGATGGGACTTACTTCATCACTTGTCAAACCATTGTCAAAGTCCCAATGCCACTCTTCAGGTTCGTAAAAGGACAAATCCGTAAACCGGATAGTGCTCTGAAAGCCAATTTGATCTTCCTCAAATCTCCACCGGGAGATAGGAAAATTATTAAGTCCGAGTGTATCACAAGGACTTCCATCAAGGGGACCTAAACGAAAATTGGGAATATTAGGTGCTGAGCGACCATTAGGCTTCGTTAAATTAATTTGATGCTGTTGAAACCGACATTCTTCAGCCTTTAGATCAGGTCTATTAATGACATGCATAAATTCACTACTACCGGCTGGAGGAACGATATAGATTCTTCCGTCTGGGGCAGCTATCAAAGGAGCAAACTCCATTTTGAACCATCCGGGTTGAACAAATCCGTCAAACGTATCCACAAGGGTTTGAGAAGCAACAATATCCTCAGCCCACAGATCCCATTGCCATAGATGTGTGTTGTCGTCTGCGTATAAGTACCGCTCTGAAGGTGAAAACGCAACACCAGTAAAAAATCCTGCTGCAGTTTGAAAAGTTTCTTTATGCACAAAATCTCCAGTGCATCTATCAAAAGAAAACAAGGTGATGTATTGCCCTTCATTTAGGGTTATTGCATCCATCCTGGCTAAATAGTTGCCCTGATTTGAGAAGGCGGCTTGACCTAATCCATCTTTCACTAATATATCGACGTCTCCTTCATGTTCCAAATTAATTCCATCTGGACCCAACAGATGAGAAAAGTAACCAGACCCGTCAGCTTCGAAGACTGTAACCCACCAATCTCTACCATTAGCATGTTTTGTTGCTGTAATTGGCCCCGAATACCATTTGTGATAAGATTGAATCAGTGAATCTTTGTATATCAAGGTAAAAGTGGAATCAAAATTCATTTTAATCCTGGCCTCCAATAATTTGGATATCTTAAAACCAAACGTCGAGTGGGGTTCTGCAGCGTGATAGATCACACAGTATTCATTGTCTACATCTGGAACCGGCAGGATCAAAGCACCCTCATGCTCAGGAAATCCAAAAGGTCCGTATTCAGGATCATAAAACCAATTCCAATACCCTAAAGGATCAGAATCATAGGCAATTGTATCCGCAATCCGGACCCCATGTTTTCCAAAAATTTCCATACCATTAGTCCATAAAATTGCCTCCCCGTTAGAATCACAAATGTTAGCAGCAGTTTCACTCATCTGCATCTTCTCATCAAAATGCCATTCAATTTGTAATGATGGGCCACTGAAATCCAAGTGCATTATACTGTATTCGGGATTTCCTAAGCTATAATAACCAATTACCCACTTATCACCCTCCTTTTGACCCATGAGTTGAATGGTCATTAAAAATAAAAGGAGACAAATCGATAATTTCTGTTTACTCATTTGACAAGAGTTATTGGTTTAGTAAAACTGACTTGATTAATTTTTATTAGTGGAAAGTTAAGTCAATTGATTCTGGTACTTGAAAATACACTAGATCGGTTTACAGTTAGGTAAAGGTCTGGTCAAATAATTCTATGAAGGTTTCAATGTCTACTTTTAGATAAACTTACCTTTGAGGAGGAGTCCAATACTTCAATGAATGTTTTACAAACTAAAATGATTCGCGCATGAAACTCTTTCTTATATCCACATACATCTGCTTATTTCACTCGCTTTCAGCTCAGGTTAGCACATCCTGGGATGGAAATTTTAACGGACACATTTTAGGCATTACTTCCAACCTGGCAGCTCAAAAGGAGGGAACATCATGGACTGCAAATATTGATGCCAATGGCTATCTTTTTTATCTGACAGGGACACTCGATAACATGCGTTGTACGGGCACCATGACGAATGCTCAGGATCAAACCAGTGTTCCTTTTGTAGCCGTTCTCACAGGCTCACAACTCGCATTACGTATCCATGATAACAATCCTACTACAGGCTTGAAAGAAGATATGGAATTTGTGTTTACAAAATATGCTGCTGATAATTCCGGAACGAATCAACCCGATAAGCCACTCGAGAAAGTTGATAAAACAAAGCTTGACCAGAATCTGATCGGCAACTGGCGATACACGGAAAGTTATGTCAGCGGCGAATTCAGTTTTGCTACAGACTGGCATATGCAAATCAATTCTGATGGATCATTTGCCTATGGTGAAGGACGAATTGCCGGTGGAGGTCCAAACTCTTCCGTTGATTCAGGTGCAGGCAAAGTGGAACGAGGGCACTGGAAATCAGAAAACAAAGTGATTTGGCTCAATGACGGGAGCGGATGGGTTGCGTACGCTCGGTATTACCGGGAAAATGGAAATCTGATGTTCACCTTTGGGAATGGCAAGAGCCAGGTTTGGGAAAAAATTTAGATTCTAAAAACTTATTTATTTCCTCAATACGGATCGCTGAGATAGAAAATTGCTTTGCCAGGTAT
>JAYUXX010000413.1:0-3224 GCA_043752765.1 Saprospiraceae bacterium
GATCTCACGTTCAACACGACTACCAAGAATTGCAATTTCCTCTGGATTTCTGGCTATTGTATTTAATCTGTCCAGCGCAAACAAAAACCCACATACTAAAGATGATGATGAGGAAATTCCTGCGCCCACGGGAAGATCGCCGCCGACCAATAATTTTAGTGGGCCTGAAGTATAACCACCTATTTCAATTGCTCCATGCAGGTATTTAACCCAGACTGCACGTGTGTCATCTTCAACTCTATCGGTAGGAATATATTCTTCATTTAGATCTGCTGCAATCCAGTGATGTTTTTCGTTGCTTTTTGCAATGAGAATATACATAGAACGACTCATAGCGCCCGGCATGACCCACCCCTCATTGTAATCTGTATGCTCGCCAATAATGTTGACACGGCCCGGTGCACGAACAATAACATCAGGAGAAGTTGCTCCGAAATGCTGATGCCATGTTAGAATCAGGTGTTCTATCATGAGAACGAAGTTAAACCGGAGAGCTGGAAAGCCGCAACACTCTGCAAACGTAGCATCTGACAATCGGAATGTTCAAGAATTCAAATACCGGAAATAAGGGACAACGGGGAGCTGCAACCCGTTTACAAGGACGATGTAAAATCAAGAAAAATTCTATGGACAAAAAGATTTTAACTAAAAATGGGTAACGGAAAGGTTACGTACATATATCAGTAAAAAAACTTCTCTCTTAGAAACAAGATTAAATCGTTAGAAGATCTCCAGATTTGGCAAGAGGGTTTACAACTATGTGACATCAAAAAATAATTGACCCGGAAACATGCTTAAAATTTATTGATATAACAAAGCGCAATTCCTCAATAATCTTATTAAAGCAAAAAAATGAAAAATGAAACTTTAGAAATGTCCAATTTATATTTCAATTATGTATTACTGTATTTCTCTATTCCGGTTTCCCGGTTTCCCAATTCAGGTCTTTAAAACCATCCGCTTCCTAAGGCCTCTCTGAACGGCCAGGGAATAGCAGCCAATATAATGAGCAGGGAAATAAAATAATACCAGAAAACCTGTTTCACCCTTCCGGTCTTCGCCATTCGATTACCGATCGTAACTAATACAATCGCGATCAGCATCATCAATGTATGTTCCATTGTAAAAAACCTGAGCATGGAATTACTCATTGTATCAGAAGAAAATTGAACTTTAGGGCTCATCCAATACATGATCAGTCCCAACACCGCCTGAAGATGTGTAGCTATCAATGCAAAAAGACTTAGCCTTTTGTCCCGGGCAGAGAATACCTTTTTACCATTAAGACCACCCAGCGCATTGATTACATTGATGATGATCAGGATCAGCACGATCCAACGCATGACGGAATGAACATGTAAGAGTATCGGATACATAGCAGGTATTGATTTGTTTTGTAAGGCTAATGTACGTAATCCGTTCAGGGAAGCAAATGGCAAATTACGTTTTCAAAAAAACAATATTGTCGGACGAAATCTTTGTCTGCTGCATGTACGCACTAATATCAACAACCGAGTCTAGCGCCCCATCTATCCTGATTGCATACGTTTGATATCCTGCACGGTACAGCATGTCTGCCGCAATCTCATGTGAACTGCTTCCTCCTTTAGGTAGCAAATATTCCATAACGATTGTAAACGCATTTTTAGCAATAGCTTTCGACATTCCCCTGAGTACGGAAGGCTCACCACCCTCCACATCGATTTTAATAATGGCTTGTTCTATATGCTGACTATCAAACAAATCATCCAATACTATGGTCTGAACTTTGGTTACAACGGGTTTGATGTTTTTTGCCCAGGCTTCATTTTCATAGGCCGACTTAACGATCGTATTATATTCCGCATAAGGTCCGGGATATTCATAAAAGACAAATTCCCCAACGTGGTCACCTGCTGCTGCCTGATAGGTTGTGATATTTTTTAAAGCAGATGAATTTTCATTGAGCAACTCATAAGCTACTGAAGAAGGTTCAATGCTATAAACTTTGCCACCCGGGCCTACCAGTACCGATGCTAATGCAGAATAATATCCATGATGTGCTCCGACGTCAACATAGACATCACCTTCCTGAAGTTGGAGGGTTAAAAATTTTGACAACCTGATTTCTGAATCATGAGACTTGACAGCATTTAATACAATGTCTGTACCGGATGGTAGAAGCACTTTGAGAGGCACACCAAAAAAAGTCCGGGCATGAATTGATAATCCTTTTTTTAATACCGGATAAATGAGATAATCAAAGGCCATTAATGAAGTGTACAACAAGGGTTTCCGAAGAAACCGATTGAGTCGTTGTGACCTAGCATTTTTTTCTGCCTTGAGAAGTTCATCCCAAATTATGGATCTGTCTGTCACCTTGAAATCATACAAGTATTTTCTCATAGCAAGTAACCTTCAGCGGATCTTGCTGATTATAAGGTGGAATGATGGTAAAACCAAGTTGTGTATACAATTCATTGGCTTCATTCATTTCCTCCATCGTATCTAAAAGTATTTTCTTAAACTTCATCTTGGTTGCCATTGAGATGATCTCTTCTGCTAATTTCTTTCCAAGCTTAAGACGCCGATGAGTAGGCTTCACATATAACCTTTTCATTTCTGCCACACCTGGTTCGAGCGTACGAAGTCCAACGCAACCCACAATTTCGTTACCGGGTTGTTCGACCGCAATTAGTTTTGCTTTCCTGGGATCTGCATATACACCTTCGATATTTTCTAACTCCTCATCGAATGAGGTGAAGCAGGATTTGTCTTCGAATTCGTCGCGATAATGGATCAGGAGCTGCCGGACAATATCCCATTCTTTCTTTGATTGGGGAGGCCGAATGGTGTAGGTAAGATTTGTCATCATATAAATAGAACAATGAAGCTATACATTTGGCGTAGATTTTCTGAATATGAGTGATCCTGCATTTGAAAAACTCCCGCTAAATACGGTAAAACGATTACCTAAAAGAGGGCATTACGACAAAGAAGCCATTTTTGGAATACTCGACAACCACTTCATCTGTCACCTTGCCTGGGAAGACAATGGTCAACCATTTCTTATCCCTACAGGCTACGGCCGTAAAGAAGAAACAATCTTTGTTCATGGAAGCAGTAAAAGCAGAATGCTGGATTCTTTGAAGGATGGACGTCCACTTTGTATGGTGGTAACGCATATTGATGGTCTTGTCCTGGCTCGCTCGGCATTCCATCATTCCATGAATTACCGTTCGGCG
>JAYUXX010000414.1:0-3224 GCA_043752765.1 Saprospiraceae bacterium
AGATTCGGATCATGGAAGTTTTTATGCAGGATATAAGCAAATGACTCCAGTACTTCCTTCTCCTGATCACCATAAAAGGATTTAATACGTATTGTCCGGACGCCCTCATATGATTGTGAAATAATCCCAGCGCTGATGACGATCACCTTACCAAATTCAGCATAGATGGCAGCCTTGTCTTTATAGCTTTGGGCAAAGTCATCTGGACCCCATTCGCGATCCTCTCGACGTGCCATAAAGCCTATTTTCTGTTGCCATAGACTTTTACCTCGATCGGGTACTTCGTCAAACAAGGAAAACTGGGAAACTGTCTCAACATCAAGAAAAAGGATATGCTGCATAGGATCCATGAGCGGTTTTGTTTTCTGGTGAATAATGGCCGGTAACAGGATAATATAACTCCTCATGGCATTTAGCCAGGTAGTTTAATTATCTCACCTAAGTTAGGGATTTGGGATCGGAAGATAGATTTCTATTATAAAAATATTGATATTTGTACCTGCAGGTCTCCGGAAAGTCTCAAGTCTCAGGAACTGCCCCCTTCTTTTGGATCCTGATACATTAATCATTCACTTCTAACCGTTTATAGGCTTATGTCGCAGTCATCACAACAAAAACTTCTGGCTTTAGCCACGGTTGCCATCATCGCATTACTTGGACTTAGTGCATTTTTAATCTATACCAAGGTAAATCAGGACAAACTAATCAAAAGCCAGAGTGCTGAATTAATCGAAGAGACCCGTCTGAAAGCCGATCTTGAAAAAGAATATTATCAGGCCTTATCTGACCTCGAAGAAATGAGAGGAAATAATAGCGAGCTCAACGCTATGATCGAAACACAAAAGACTGAGCTCAAAAAGTCCAAGGATCGTATAGATGGTTTAATTAAAACATCGAAAGACCTGGATGTGGCCCGTGCTGAAATTGGCAGGCTGAAAAACTATGTCACAGAAGTAGAAGAGTTGAAGAAACAAAACGCTGCTCTGAGAGACACCAACACATCACTAGCTTCTCAAAGAGATGAATTAGTAATTGCAGTAGAACAAGAACGTGTCACGAATGATGTTCTCGTCACCGAACGTACTGCTCTCTCATCAGAGAATGAAACACTACAAAAGGAAAGGGAAGTTTTAGCTCGTAAGGTGGACATAGCATCTTCAATCAAAGTATCCGATATCTCGGCTACAGGTTATCAGGTGAGAAGTTCCGGGAAAGAATCTGAATCCAAAAACGCAAACAAGATTGACGGTCTCAAAATCTGTTTCAATACCACCAGCAATGTTATCGTGTCTGATGGCATGGAAACCTTTTACATCAGGGTCATAAGCCCACTTGGTGAAGTAATGGCCATCCAGGATTTAGGGTCCGGAAACATGAAACTTTCGAATACGGGAGAATCGATCCAGTATACACAAGCTACCGAATTAGATTATTCGAATGAGCCTGGCAAAGGATGTGTCAACTGGCAGCCGGGAATTCCTTTCGCTGCAGGCGCCTACCAGGTTGAAATTTTCAATAAAGGCTTTATGGCAGGTAAAGGCAGCTTTACATTGAAATAAAATGAAATAGAAACGGAACCACACCGTTATTAAAATTCATAACAAAGGCAACTGAGTGTAAACAATTCAATTGCCTTTTTTGTCCTATTACCCCATCATGTATAGTTGGAATTTCAGAAAATACGATCCTAAAGCTTTTTCGGATACCCCCTTTGAAAATCTCTTGAAGATTTTCAAAGAGCTTCTTATGTTCACCTCAGGAAATGTGAGTGAATCTTTAAGTTGGCTCACCCAGCTTGATCGCCAATATAATCTTACCACTCCAGAATATGGTATGGCGGATTTCATACGAGAACTCCGGGAAAAAGGATATATCAAGGATGACGGGAAAGAAGCCAAAATGATCCCCGCCGCAAAGATGGAACTCGAACTTCGTCGCAAAGCGCTGGATGATGTGTTTGATGATCTCAAAAAATCAAAAAGAGGAGATCATAAAACCAACTCCATCGGTATGGGTGATGAAGTTACTTCAGAAATCAAGCCCTACGAATGGGGTGATTCCCTGGACCAGATAGCTGTCTCGGAAACCATCAAAAATGCTCACATTAATCATGGTATTGAGGAATTCAGTCTGACACAGGAAGACATGCAGGTCCATGAGAGTTTCTATCAATCTCAAATGAGTACAGTACTGATGATTGATGTATCACACTCAATGATTCTATATGGGGAAGATCGTATCACGCCTGCAAAAAAAGTGGCGATGGCATTGTCCGAGCTGATCACTACGAAATATCCAAAAGACACGCTTGACATAATCGTTTTTGGAGATGATGCATGGCAAATAGAGATTAAAGATCTTCCTTATCTACAGGTTGGCCCTTATCATACAAATACAGTTGCCGGTCTTGAATTAGCAATGGAAATTTTGCGAAAGAGACGTAATCCGAACAAACAGATCATGATGATCACGGATGGCAAGCCTACTTGTATTAAGATTGGCAAAAAATATTATCAGAATAGTTTTGGACTTGATAAAAAAATATTGACTCGCTGTTTTGCATTAGCTGTAAAATGCAGGAAGCAAAATATTCCGATTACCACGTTTATGATAGCGCGCGATCCGTGGTTAGTTCAATATGTTGATCAATTTACCAAAGCGAATGATGGTAAAGCATTCTACAGCAGTTTGGAAGGACTTGGCTCCTTTATTTTTTTAGACTATAAACAGAATAAGCGAAAATTTAAACGTTAATGGCATTAGCAACCACCTTAGGTGAACTTAAGAAACAAGGATATCAGCCCAAATCTATAAAGGACGAATTACGTGAGAATCTGATACAGCGACTGCAGGATCGAAAACCTGTTTTTGAAGGTATTTATGGTTTTGATGATACTGTCATCCCGGATATGGAAAGGGCAATATTATCAAGACATAACATTTTATTGCTGGGATTAAGAGGTCAGGCAAAAACCAGACTAGCGCGGATGATGACTGGTCTTCTGGATGAGTACGTACCCATCATTGCGGGCAGTGAACTTAATGATGATCCTATGGAACCACTGTCAGCTTTTGGCCAGCGTCTTGTAGAAGAAATGAAGGATAAAACCCCTGTTACCTGGATTCATCGCAGTGAACACAAATGCGATATCCAGTGGGAGACGGGTTTTAAATCCGCGTATCTGAATATCCCCTTCCTGCAAAATATTAAAAAGCGAAACTTG
>JAYUXX010000415.1:0-3222 GCA_043752765.1 Saprospiraceae bacterium
AAAATAAGCATACACTAACCGAAAACCCGAATTGACTCCTTTTCCTTTCAGTGATCTACATGCTATTTTCCGAACTTTAATCACGCAAGTTTCAATTCCTAATCCATCAATCCATTGACTGAAAGGAGGTCGCTGATCTGGCTTCACTCTTAATATGGACTTCACAACTTCAATATCCTCCTCTATGGTGCGATATCTCTTTTGGTATTGCTTTAAATCCTTTTCATACTCCGGGATCGTAGAAATCTCCATAGCCTATTCATCATTATCGTCATACATTCTGACCGAATACGGCAACTCCCTGTAAAAGGCTAATTCATAATTAATGTCTTTGCCATCTTCAGTAGCTAACCATGGTATATCCTTGTGAGAGTAATCACTAATCGCAGTGGCACTCCAATCACTCATCTGTTCAATCACTCGGTCAATTACATCTTTTTCACTTGCCTTCAATTCCTGGAGATCCGGCTTTACCAAGGGAATGTATCGCGTCTGGGTTTTATCGAAATATTCCGTCTTTAGTCTTTGTAGCTGACCCGCTTCAATCATATTGCTGATGATAGAATCCAGTCTTTGAGGTACGGGTCCAAATTGCAGTTTTTTATAATTTGCTCCGGTAAGATGCTCTTCATAGAGCTCGTAATAATTAAAGTCAGCGAAATAGAGAAGCTTATATAAAACCGTTTCTCCAACGTTAGGCTTTCCGGCGCATCGTTCTAATATGTACAACAGAATGTGCTTGAACTTTTCTACACTGAGCTTCGGAACGGATATCCTTTCATCAGCCTTTTCTCTAGCTGTTTTTTTTGTTAGACCGGTTTGATCCGGATCCGGATTATAATTCGGAGTCATGAACTCATCAATGGAAAACCCAAGTGTATCAGACAGCTTTTGTATTTCCATGATGTCAAGATTCCTGTTTCCCAACTCAATTTGAGCAAGCGATGGCCTTGACATACCAATATTCCTGGAAAGGTCTTCCTGTGACCATCCTTTCAGCTTCCTGAGTGTGGCTATACGCCTTCCTATTTCTACTTGTGAAATCTTATCTTTCATGGTCAATAATTATTCGAACGATTTCAAGTTATGCAAAGTTTCAATATCAAACAAATAATTGTTTTATTTTAAATCATTGATTTGTAATTAATTATTTATCAGGTATTTACATCAATATTATTACCATATATTTTACTGAGAACCCTAAAATGCCCAACCAATCCCCCGAACAACTCGCCCGCGACCGCATCGATGCGGCCCTGGTACAGTCCGGATGGGTCATTCAGAATAAGAAGAACATAAACCTAAGTGCAGCCACCGGAATAGCCATCCGGGAATATCAAACAGACACAGGCCCCGCCGACTACATCCTATTTGTTGACAAGCAACCAGTGGGTGTCATCGAAGCAAAGAGACCTGAAGAAGGAAACAACCTCACAAAAGTCGAAGACCAATCTGAAGGATACGCTGCAGCCAAACTTAAATACCTCCACAACGAAAAGCTACTCTTCGCATTTGAGAGCACGGGAGATATTACCCGGTTCACCGATTACAGGGATCCTAAGCCACGGTCACGTGAAGTCTTCACATTTCAACGGCCCGAGACTTTTCAACAATGGATAGCGAATGGCAAATCGCTAAGGCAACGTTTACTCAATATCCCCATTCTCCCAACGGATGGATTACGCGACTGCCAGATCACGGCAATCAATAATGTTGAAAAATCTTTTAAAGAATTCCGGCCAAAAGCATTGATCCAGATGGCCACAGGTTCTGGCAAAACATATACAGCCATCACATTTATCTATCGTTTGCTGAAGTTTGCGAAAGCCAAACGTATTTTGTTCCTGGTGGACACGAAGAACCTGGGGACACAAGCGGAACAGGAATTCAGGGCATTCGTACCCAATGACGACAATAGGAAGTTTGTCGAATTATATGCTGTGACCCAATTGAGGAGCAGCTTCATTCCGACAGACAGCCAGGTGTATATTAGTACGATTCAGCGGATGTATTCCATTCTGAAAGGAGAAGAACTTGATGAATCCACCGAAACAATCAATCCTAATGAATTTCGCTTCGAACCTAAAGAGCCTATCCCGGTAGCGTATACAGAAAAGGTACCTATCGAGTTTTTTGATTTTATCGTAATCGATGAATGTCACCGCAGCATTTATAATCTATGGAAGCAGGTGCTGGATTATTTTGATGTATTTCAGATAGGCCTGACGGCTACTCCTGACAACAGGACGTTTGGATACTTCAATAAAAATGTGGTGAGTGACTATGGATATGAAAAAGCTGTGATCGATGGCGTTCTTGTACCCTATGATGTATTTACTATCGAAACCAAAATCACCAGGGATGGAAGCAAGATCCCGGTTGGCGAATATGTAGATAAGCGTGAACGGCTCACACGAAAAAAATTCTGGGAAGCAGTCGATGAAGATGTTGAATACAGCGGCAAGCAACTCGACAAAGACATCGTCAATCTCAATACGATCCGAACAATTATTCAAGCCTTCCGCGATAGTATGCCGGCAATATTCCCCGATCGCATTACGAGAGATGAAAATGGAAATGAAGTCTCATTTGAATTACCCAAGACGTTGATCTTTGCGAAGTCAGATTCTCATGCAGAAGATATCATCGATATTGTTCGGGAAGAATTTGCGGAAGAGAACAAGTTTTGCAAAAAGATTACCTATCGCAGTGAAGAAGATCCAAAGTCAGTATTGTCACAATTCCGCAACGACTATTATCCTCGGATAGCCGTGACTGTTGATATGATTGCTACCGGCACCGATATTCGTCCATTGGAAGTTTTGGTATTCATGCGAGATGTAAAGAGCCGCAGCTATTATGAGCAGATGAAGGGACGCGGTACGCGCACATGCTCCCTGGAAGAATTGAGATTGAAAGGCACCCCTTCGGCGAAAATGTCAAAGGATCATTTTGTGATCATTGATGCGATTGGTGTAGAATCTTCTCAGAAAACCGATAGTCGGCCATTGGAAAAGAAGCCAGGCATCAGCCTGAAAGTCTTGCTTCAAAATGTGGCGATGGGTAACACACAAGAGGAAATACTCAGTTCATTGGCCAATCGATTAATACGGCTTGATAAGCAGATCAATGAAAAGGAACGTATGGGTTTTGCTGAAAAGACAGGTGGCTTCATGATAAATCACGTTGTTAAAAACCTTCTTGATGCATACGATCCGGATA
>JAYUXX010000416.1:0-3221 GCA_043752765.1 Saprospiraceae bacterium
CCCTTTTATTGAGAAAAACTACATTTACCGCTTACTTGAAACACATTGAAGAAAAATAGTGTCATACATCATATTGGTAGGTTCCTTATCTGGATGAAACTGGTTTTGTTCTCCAAACCTGAGAACTTACGTATGTATTGGAGGGAGACCATGCGCCAGATGAACGATATTGGTATCGGCTCACTCATCATTGTTATCCTGATTTCCACCTTTATGGGTGCTGTAATGTCCGTGCAGATAAGTTACCAGTTAAGTGGTCAGCTCATTCCCAGATATTATATCGGATACCTGGTCAGGGATATTACCATCATAGAACTTGCACCCACAATTACCTGCCTCGTGCTGGCGGGAAAAGTTGGCTCAAATATGGCCGCAGAAATCGGGGGAATGCGGCAGAAAGAACATATTGATGCCATGGAAATCATGGGTGTCAATACGGCTTCATTCCTTGTCATGCCTAAAATAATAGCTGCGCTAACTGTAGTGCCACTTTTAGTAGCTGTGGCTGCTATTGTGAGCATTGCTGGTGCCTTTATATCAAGTGTGCCTACGGGGCTTTTTACAGCGGCTGAATACACGCAGGGTATCAGAACTTTTTTTGAGCCCTGGAATGTATTTATGATGTTTGTAAAAGCTTTTGTTTTTGGCTTCATTCTGGCAGCTATCTCATGCTACCAGGGATATTTTGTGAGTGGGGGTAGTATAGAATTGGGAAAGGCAAGTACTGCGGCAGTTGTAATGAGCAATATTGCTATCCTGATTGCTGATTTTTTCATAGCTGTATTACTTACCTCATGATCAGAGCTGAAAATGTTTCAAAATCCTTTGGCGACCAGCTTGTCCTGAATGATGTCAGTTTCACCTTTGAAGCAGGCAAGACTAACCTGATCATAGGAAGGAGCGGCGCGGGCAAAACTGTTTTATTAAAAATTCTGGTAGGACTATACCCACCCTCCTCAGGAATTGTGTGGTATGATGATGTAAATTTTACTTCACTCGATAAAAAGAAAGTAAGAGAAATCCGGTTGAAAGTGGGGATGCTTTTCCAGGGCACTGCACTGTTTGATTCAATGACGGTTGAGGAAAATGTTCGATTTCCAATGGACATGTTTACGAACAGGACATCCAAAGAAAAACTGGATCGGGTGAATTATTGTCTCGAGCGGGTTAACCTTAAAGATGTGCTTCATAAATTTCCATCTCAGCTCAGCGGAGGTATGCAAAAGAGAGTCGGGATCGCCAGGGCAATCGTTTTGGAACCTAAATATCTGTTTTGCGATGAACCCAATTCGGGGTTGGATCCAAAGACAAGTCTGGTAATCGATGAGTTGATTCATGACATCACAGTTGAATTCAATATCACTACGATCATCAATACACACGATATGAATTCAGTAATGGAGATAGGCGATAATATTGCACTTCTGCATGAAGGAAAGCTTGCGTGGGCGGGGAACAAAGATGAGGTTCTAACATCTAAAAATGAGACGCTTCAGGGTTTTGTTTTTGCCTCACCTTTCCTCCAGAAGGTGAAAAATCTTCATATTCAAGATTAACGTTCTTATTGGAGGGGATTTCAAAACAACAAAAAGTAAAACACTTTATAAAAGTGCCCGGGGAGGGACTCGAACCCTCACATCCAATTGGACACATGCCCCTCAAACATGCCTGTCTACCAATTTCAGCACCCGGGCGGATGGGTGGCGAAGATAACTTAAAAACTAAAAGTTAAATTCCTGCTTTCAGAAAGTATCTGTAAGCTCAATGCAGGAGCCATATCCAAATAATTTCCAGTATCTCTGATATTAAATATATTCTTAATATATAAAACATTAGCAAATGTGTTCATATGTTTATAATGCCGATTATTCCTGAAAAAAATGGCTTAATTTTTAATAAAACGATAATTGATCAAGCTCATTTGACCAAAATTGATACCTTTAGGTCTTCCATGATCATTATCGTTGGCATTAAATATTTTTCTATATGTCGGCAACTTTTAAAGCAATGGAGTCGTTATCCTCCTGACCAGTGGATTATCCAACCGCAGTAGGCGGTTTTATATAAAAATGTAGTTTTCTTATTTTGAGACCTTAGTCGAAAAAGCTCGTCACAAATGTGTGCACGGGCTTTTCGACATTTAAGCGAAACCCTTAAATGGATATTTTACTTCTCAAATTGGTTCAGCAAAAATGAGTGACTATACTGATTTCAACATGAAGCCTGGTGAGCATATAATGGAATTGAATTTGAAGTGCTGAAGTAGGGACCCCCACTCTGGAATAATATTTAATCTCTTGCGCTTGTCGATCCCACCATGCCGCATCCTCAAAAAATCTTCTCTGATTTAGCTTAACTTTAGCTTATAAACAGCCCCCCTGATATGCCTGATTTCATTCATCTCCATTGTCATACACATTATTCGTTATTGGACGGTGCATCCCGTATACCTGCACTCATGGACAAGGCAGTGGCAGATGGACAGAAAGGAATTGCGATTACAGATCATGGGAATATGTTCGGAGCATTTGAGTTTGTATCCGAAGCCAAAAAACGAAATCTCAAAGCATTAGTAGGTTGTGAATTTTACCTGGTCGAGGACCGGCATCGCAAACAATTTCAAACTTCGAAAGGTGAACGGGATCAGCGTTATCATCAATTATTGTTGGCGAAGGATCAGGATGGATATGAAAATCTTTCTAAGTTATGTTCGCTTGGATTTATTGAAGGAAGTTATAGTGGATTTCCCCGGATTGACAGGGAATTATTATTGCGTTTTCACAAAGGATTGATTGCTACAAGTTGCTGCATCGGAGCGGAGATACCCCAAATTATTCTGAGTGGTGATTTAGTAAAGGCAGAACAAAAAGTAAAATGGTGGCTTGATCTTTTTGGCGAAGACTTTTATATAGAACTGCAGCGGCAGCGTGGGTTGGAATCGATTGATCAAAGTGGTATGAGCCAGGAGCATGTCAATCAGATACTACTTTCGTTTGCAAAAAAGTATAACATCAAAGTCATTGCAACGAATGATGCTCACTACATCAATGAAGCGGATTCAAAAGCACATGATATTTTATTGTGTGTGAATACCGGAAAAAAAATGTCGGACCAGGGAAGATTTCAATTTCCCAGTAATGACTTTTATTTCAAGACGCAGGAAGAAATGAATCAGCTTTTTTTTGATCTGCCGGCAGCGATTGATAATACGAATGAAATAT
>JAYUXX010000417.1:0-17580 GCA_043752765.1 Saprospiraceae bacterium
TTCTTCAATGAACTTCATTGAAACCGAATTGACGCAATGACGTGTATTCTTGGCGGTCATCCGTTCCCCTGCAAATACGTGTCCGAGGTGAGCATCACAATGACTACAGACGATTTCTACTCTTCTTCCGTCTGCATCTGTATGACGAATCACAGCTCCCTGTATTTCATCATCGAAACTGGGCCATCCGCAACCTGAAGCAAACTTATCTGCAGAATTGTATAATGCCTGATTGCATTGCCTGCAAATGTAGGTTCCTGGTTTTTTATTGTTGTCAAATTCACCGGTAAATGGACGCTCTGTTCCTTTGTTAAGGATCACATGAGCTTCGTCGTGAGAGAGTGGATTATAAGCCATAAGGAAAAAACAAGTCCAGCCTTAATAGGTTTAGAAAAAACCTTAGTTCAATAGCAGGTGTAGCTTTAAATAAGTTGAGTAAAAATGCCCGGATAAATACCCAAGGCAAGACTCAACAATACACAGAGGATCATCACTATCGTGTAGAGGATTGGAGGTTTTATTACCGTATGCGTCGATTCCTTCGTATACATCGCAAGAATCACTTTGAAGTAATAATATACGCCAACTATCGAGGCTATTACTGCTATCGCTGTCAACCAGATGTAGCCATTTTTGATAGCCTCAGAAAAGATGTAATACTTACCCAGGAAACCTGCCAAGGGTGGTATACCGGCAAGTGATAACATACTCATAGTAAGCAACACAGCCATCAATGGGTTCTTTTTGCCGAGGCCATTGAACGCATCTAAACTTTCATTGTCACGGGAAGCAAAAACAGGTATAGCCACAGCGAAAGCACCAATCGTAGCTAAAATATAAGACGCCCCATAAAAGAAAAGTGCTGATGATGAATTTGTTTTTAAACTAAGAATCGCCAGTAGCATATAGCCTGCATGTGAGATTCCAGAGTAGGCGAGAAGACGTTTAAAATTCTGCTGACTTAATGCAATTAGATTTCCGGCGATCATGGTGATGGCAGCAACGATTACCAGTATGTCACTTGAGTAGGCATGGACATCCAGCAGTCCATTCACCATCAATCTGTAGAAGGCAGCAAAAAATGAAATCTTCACGAGTGTAGACATCATCGCGGTCACTAATGATGGGGAGCCTTCATATACATCAGGGCTCCAGAAATGGAAGGGAACAGCAGCTACTTTAAAGAGCAATGCAGAAATCACCATCAGTACACCTACCTGAAGTAGGGTGCTATCCGCATGGGTGGCTGCAAAAACAGCAATCTTATCAAGTTCGAATGATCCGCTGGCTCCATAAATTAATGCGATCCCAAATAATAAGATACTAGAGGCAAAAGAACCCATCAGGAAATATTTGAAACCCGCCTCATTCGAACGGATATCAAACCTGCGGCTGCCTGCCATGATATACAAAGAGATGGAAACGATTTCAATACCCAGAAAGAGCATCACAAGATTCCAGAAGCTGAATAAGACCAATGCTCCCGTAAGTATAAAAACTAAAATGGCCAGGTAATCAGAAAGATGATGTTGTTCGTTTTTATAAAAGTCACCTGACATCATAAAAATCAATGCGGCCGTAAATATGGCTAGCCCGCTAAACGCAACTGAAAAATTATCTACACGCATCATGTGCGACATATCAAGGCCTCCAATGATCACAGGCGATGCGGAATTCCAATCCAGCAAGTTGGCAAAGAATATACCTGCCAGTCCGAGGAGGATCAACGGAAGTAAAATCTTGCGCAGATTTAATACTTCCACCACCAGGCAGGCCAAACCAAGACAACAGGTATAGATTAATGTGTACACGATCTTTTTTTCTATCAGGATGCGTTGAAGTTATCTTTCACAACTTCACTATCCTATTATTATTTAATCACTGAATAATTTAAAATCACCTGTAAAGCAGGTTCAGCCATATCCATGATTGGTTTGGGATAAACTCCCATTACGATCACGAGCACTACGATGATACCAAGTGCAAGACTCTCATTCCAACGCAAGTCCGGAAAGCTCTGAACCAGTGCTCCTTCTTTGCCGAGCATAACTTTTTTGAACATTCTCAACATGTAGATGGCGCCCAAAATGATGGTCAACCCCGCAAATACAGAGAGCCATGTGTTGTATTCGTATACGCCATAGAGTAAAAGAAATTCCCCGATGAAACCATTCGTGAGGGGCAATGCAACACTCCCCAGCAAAATGATCATAAACATGGTGGTGAATACAGGAGCAAGATTTCTGATACCACCTAACCCATCGATGGATAATGTTTTTGTACGATTTGAAATGATATCAGCACAAAAAAATAATCCTACCACATTAATCCCATGAGCCAGCATTTGAACTACGCTGCCTTGAAATCCATGAAGGTTGAGTGTAAATATTCCCGCTGAAATCAGACCTACGTGAGCAAGCGATGAATATGCTAGCAGGTTTTTAATGTTCTTTTGTTTGATAGCAATGATGGATGCATAGACTATCCCAACTACACACAAGGTGATAGCCAAAGGGCCCCATTTTGCGACACCCAATGGAAGTATCGGAAGAAGCCATCTGATTAAACTATACGTTCCCATCTTTAGCATGATACCGGATAGCAGCATTGTCCCCTGTGTAGGTGATTCTCTATATGTATCTGCCTGCCAGGTATGAAATGGAACAATCGGAATTTTTACAGCAAACGCAAGGAAAAACATCCAGAACAGCCAATTTTGATTTTGAGCTGAAACATTGTTGTCATACAATTCGCGAATGTCGAACGATTGACCTGGATTGTACCAATACAACATGATGAAACCAAAGAGCATCAATAGACTTCCCGCTAACGTGTATATAAAAAACTTTAACGTAATCGGAACTCTATTCGGACCGCCCCAAATCAATGCAATAAAATAGATAGGGATGAGTGCCAGTTCCCAAAAAATATAATAAAGTAAACCATCCATCGCCATGAAGACTCCGAGTAATGCAAACTGCATTACGAGCATCAGGGCGAAATAGCTCCGTGTATTCGCAATAGTTCGATTGAAAGCTGATAAAATGATGACAGGAAGTAAGAGATTGGTCAGGAGAATTAGTAACATGCTCAAGCCATCTACTCCCAGATGAAAACTAATACGGGGTAGTGTGATCCATGGTTGGTTGATGTAGAATGCTTCGGCTCCCTCTTTTGTAAATTTTGAAAGTGCCCATCCCGATATGGCTAATTCAGTAACAGCAAAACCCAATGCCAGCCTGGATGCAACTTTGTCACCCGCTAAATACACGAGCACAGCAGCAACCAACGGAAAAAACAGAATGAGTAGTGTTATCATCAAATCAACAATCGAATTATAAAGAGTACAATCATTCCCAGCACCATCGCAAAAACATAAAATCCTGTATTTCCAGACTGCATTAGTCTTAGTGTTTTGCCTCCCGTGTCCACGATATTAGCAGAACCCGTTACTAACCGATCCAGGATTTGTTTATCCACAAAGCCACCGAACCAGGATGATATTTTCAGTAGCGGTTTTGATATTATTTTTTCATAGAGCTCGTCTACATAAAATTTATGATAGATAAGTTTTTCAAAACCTGTGAGAGCAGTTTCATCAGGCGGTAGTTGCTTAAGGGTACTATACTTATGTCTGGCAAATAAAATGGCTGCGATTGCGCCTCCACCTGCTACTGCCATCAATATAATTTCCAATGTGTGGCTAATGGTTTCCCCATGATGGAGATAGGGGAGAGATGCATCCGTAATCCCTGATAGATAACCAGAAAGCCAATGATTTAAATGGAAAACAGATGGGAGCCCCATGAGTCCACCGAATACAGACAGGACACAGAGAATAATAAGTGGAACAGTCATGCTCCATGGCGACTCGTGTACATGGCTTTTAGTCTCTTCGCTTCCCCGGAAATTGTTGAAGAATGTTAAGTACACTAACCTGAACATGTAGAATGCAGTCAATAATGAACTAATGGAGAGAATAATCCAAATCAATATGTTCTGCTCAAATGCATGCGCTAAAATTTCATCTTTCGAAAAGAATCCGGAAAGGAATGGAAATCCTGATATCGCTAATGCAGCCAGAAGAAAAGTGATGTAAGTGATGGGTATCAATTTTTTAAGGCCACCCATGTTCCGGATATCCTGTTCACCATGGAGTGCATGGATTACACTTCCTGCACCCAGAAATAGCAAAGCTTTAAAAAAAGCATGTGTAACCAAATGAAAAATACCGCTGCTAAAAGCCCCAAGACCAAGTGCAGCAAACATCAGCCCGAGTTGAGAAACGGTAGAGTAGGCAAGGACTTTTTTAATGTCATTTTGTTTTAACCCAATCAGTGCTGCAAATACAGAAGTCGCCACACCAATGGCCAGGATGACGGATAAACTTATTGGTGCCATGGCAAACAGAATGTTCGAACGAACCACCATATAAATTCCGGCAGTTACCATTGTGGCTGCATGGATCAATGCAGACACAGGAGTCGGGCCCGCCATCGCGTCCGGAAGCCAGGTGTATAAGGGAAGCTGCGCAGATTTTCCAATAGCGCCCACAAATAATAACAATGTAATGGTTGTCAGTAGTCCGGTTTGACTTGAAAACCCTGGGGCCAGTTTTTCAATTGCACCAAAATCCAATGTCCCAAAATGAAAGAGAATAAAAAACATTCCCAATAAAAATCCCAGGTCACCAATCCGGTTCATGACAAATGCCTTTTGAGCGGCATCATTGTACGATTCATTTTTAAACCAAAAGCCAATCAGGAGATATGAGCAAAGACCTACACCTTCCCATCCAATAAACATCACCAGGAAATTGCTACCCATAACAAGGAGTAACATGAAGAAAATAAAAAGATTGAGGTAGACGAAGAACCGTGTAAAACCTTCGTCATGCTTCATGTATCCGATCGAATAGAGGTGAATCAAGAATCCAACGCCGGTGATGACAAGCATCATAATAATCGTCAGCGGATCTACCAGTAGCCCAAACGAAATATCCATGCCTGTAAAGGCAATCCAACTAAACAAATCAATTTGTATGGAGTTAGCGGTGTCGACCCAATTGAAAAGAAACAAAACGCAAACGAACGAAGCGAGGATCGCTGTCGTTCCTATCCAACCACCACTACCTTTCGGAAGAAACTTGCCCAACAATCCATTGATCAGAAATCCCATCAACGGAAAGAGAGGGATCAGTAATCCCAAGAATATTAAAAGTGGTTCATTTAAAATCTGATCGGTCACATTGATTCATTTATAACTTTTGGAAAAGTCGTACTACCATTTCATTTTATTCAACACATCAATATCTGTACTACCAATATTGCGATAAATACTCATCAATAAAGCAAGCCCTACAGCTACCTCTGCAGCAGCCACTACCATAATAAAGAATACAAAGACCTGTCCATCACTATTCCCGCTGTATGCTGAAAATGCTACCAGCAGAATATTCACTGAATTGAGCATGATCTCAATACACATCAGGATGATGATCGCATTTCTTCGAAACAGAACCCCCATCACACCAATACAGAATAGAAATGTAGCGAGTAGGATGTACCAGTTGAGCGGAACGACGTGTGCTAAATTGTCCATGTTAATGTTTTTCTTTTTTAGCCAGTACAACCGCTCCGATCATAGCAGATAAAAACAGGATCGAAGAAATTTCGAAGGGTAATAGATAATCTGTAAATAACTTTTGACCCACATGCTGCACCATTCCATTCAGGGAGGCTGGGGGTGATGTGAATTCTCCGAGTTGTGTTGTTCGTAATGCAGCTATTAGCGTCAGAAAAAGCATTCCTCCTGATATCACTGCAGCAAACTTGAGCTTAGGTGATTTGTGTGGTTCGGTGACTGCATTAAGATTGAGGAGCATCACCACAAAAAGAAAGAGGACCATAATGGCGCCGGCGTACACAATAATGTGTGTGATTGCCAGGAACTGTGCATTCAGCAGGATGTAATGACCAGCTATTGTAAAGAAACAGACGATAAGGGATAATACGCTGTACATGGGGTTTTTCGAAAACACCACGATCAGTGCACTAATGATCGTCAAAGTAGAAAGTGTAAAAAATAGAAGCTGGCTCATTCAGTTTGATCACATGACAGGCTGAAGGAAAGATTTAGATTCTTACCTCGCATCCATATTATAATTCTTTTTCCGTTCACTTATGTCTATTCTTTCTTCTGGTCTAGTTCCTTCTACCAACAGATCTTTTCCATATATGAAAGTATTGCGTTGGTAAGCTGATGGCAGGATACGATCTGTCAGATAGATTGCATCTTCCGGACACGCTTCTTCGCAGATCCCGCAAAAGATGCATCGTAACATATTGATTTCATACAAGGCTGCATATTTCTCTTTCTTGTAAAGGTGTTCTTCACCTTTTTGCCGTTCGGCTGCTTCTATAGTAATTGCTTCAGCGGGACAGGATACTGCACATAAACCGCATGCTGTACAATTTTCGCGGCCCAGCGAATCTCTTTTAAGTACATGCAGCCCACGATATACGGGAGCGATATCTCTTTTTTGTTCGGGATATTTGACTGTAGCTGCTTTTTTGAAAAGGTGTTTGAAGGTAATAAACATGCCCTGGAAAATGGCAGGCAGATAGAGACTCTCCATAAAGGTGAGTTTCTTCTTCACTACTAATTTCGATCGATTGGTCAGTTGCATATTTATTATTTTATAAACGTGAGCCAGGCTCCTGTAGCTAATACATTCACAATGGATAAAGGGATCAAAACTTTCCATCCCAATCGCATCAACTGATCATACCGAAAGCGGGGTAATGTCCAGCGCACCCACATAAACAGGAAGATAAAGAAGAATATCTTCGAGAACATCACGATAACACTAATCGCGGCCATTAGATTAGGAGAAAGGTTCAGGTTGTCTAAGCCTGGAAAATGATAGCCTCCAAAAAACAAACAGGCAATGATCGCAGATGAAATAAACATATTGATGTATTCGGCGAAAAGGAACAAACCCAGTTTCATCGAACTATATTCCGTGTGATATCCGCCTATCAGTTCACTCTCTGATTCAGGCAGATCAAAGGGAGCGCGGTTACATTCTGCGAAAGCACAAATCAGGAAAATCAAAAATCCGACCGGCTGATAGAATACATTCCAATGGAAACCCTGTTGCATGTCTACGATGTCACGAAGATTTAATGAGTTGGACATGAGCAACAATGCAATGATTGCCATTCCCATCGGGAGTTCGTAACTGATCATCTGGGAGGAAGCGCGCAATGCGCCCAGGAGTGCAAACTTGTTGTTAGAAGCCCATCCTCCTATCATGATTCCGTACCCTCCGACTGAAACAACAGCTAACAGATAAAGTATCCCTACATTCAAGTCTGCTACCTGTAAACTGAATTCTCTTTCGCCGAAGTAGAATGATTTGCCCCATGGAATGATGGCACTTGTCATCAATGCTGTCATCATAAAAATACATGGACCTATGATGAACAGAAACTTGTCGGAGGCTTTCGGAATGATTTCTTCTTTGAGAAAAAACTTGACTCCATCTGCTAAGGGCTGTAACAATCCAAATGGTCCGGCCCGATCGGGTCCAATTCTATCCTGCAAAAATGCAGCGACCTTTCGTTCACCATAGGTAGAATAAGCAGCAATCGCAAGGCTAACCACGAAGATGATCAGGATGAGGATTGTCTTATCTAATATCAGCCACCAATCCATTACTCTGAGATTGCTTTTATATCGTTAATGGTAAGTTCGTTTGGTTTGACCAGGTTCTTGTATTTGTTTGCAGAGATAACCGAATGGCGGCTGATGTTCCGGATACCTTCGATGGTCCAGTCTGCAGTTTGTTTTTTCTCAAAGCGACATTCATTGCAGATAAACTCTTCTACTTCGCCCCATTGATCTTTACGTCCGGTCACGCGTAACACTTCCTCGCCTTTGTACCACAACACAACTTTACCGGAACATTTGCCACATTCGCGATGTGCATCTACGGGTTTTGTAAACCATACCCTGCTTTTGAATCGGAAGGTTTTATCAGTCAATGCACCTACAGGACAAACATCAATTACATTTCCCGAGAAGTCATTGTCAACCGCTTCTTTGATGTACGTAGATATTTCAGATAGATCTCCCCGATTGATCACTCCGTGGACGCGTCCATCTGTGATTTGTTCAGCAACCTTTACACATCGATAGCAGAGTATACATCTGTTCATGTGGAGCTGAATGAAATCTCCTATGTCAATTCGGTCAAATGTCCTTCTCTCGAAATCTGTGCGAGTGGTGTAGTCGCCATGATTGTAGGATAGATCCTGCAGATCACATTCTCCTGCCTGGTCACATATCGGGCAATCCAGCGGATGGTTAAGTAAGAGAAATTCGACAACGCCTGCTCTGGCTTCCAGTACCCGTTGTGAAAGTTGATTGGTAACTTCCATTCCATCCATCACGTTTGTTCTGCACGATGCCACTAGTTTTGGCATAGGACGCGGGTCTTTTTCAGATCCTTTTGTTACCTCAACCAGACAAGTACGACAGTAACCGCCACTGGTTTTCAGCTTGCTGTAGAAGCACATAGCTGGTGGTGCTACAACAGGTCCGATCAGGCGGGCTGCCTGAAGGATCGTGGTTCCATCGGGTACTTCAATCTCGATTCCGTCTATCGTTACTCTGGCCATTTTCTAATTAAAGGTCAAACATATCCAAACCAATACAACTGGACACTGATTTGGAAAATGATTTTTATGATGCAAGTGAAGAAGATTGGTGTTGGCAATGAAAATAGTATTTGACTTCCTGCTTGCGGGCTTGTGATATATATTCTTCAAATTCCGGTCTGAAGTGCCTGATAGCACTGGCTACAGGCCAGGCTGCGGCATCTCCAAGGGGACAAATGGTATTTCCGTCGATCTTTCGTTGAATATCCCATAAGAGATCGATATCGGACATCGTACCATGGCCATCCAGAATTTTATGTAGGATCTTTTCCATCCAACTTGTGCCTTCACGACATGGACTGCATTGCCCGCAACTCTCATGATGATAGAATCGTGTGAATGTATAGAGATTGTAAACGATGCTCGTGCTCTCGTCCATCACAATGAATCCACCTGAACCTAGCATCGTGCCGGTTGCAAATCCTCCATCTGCCAATGATTCGTAAGACATAAGTCGAGGTTCGCCATTTGCAGTTTTGAGAATGAGATCAGCAGGTAATATGGGAACAGAAGAGCCTCCTGCCACGACGGCTTTTAGTTTCCTGTTATTTAAAATGCCTCCACAAAAGGCATCGGAATAGATAAACTCTTCAACTGGAAGTCCTAATTCTATTTCATATACTCCGGGTTTGTTGATGTGACCTGAAGCTGAAATTAATTTAGTGCCTGTCGATTTGCCTACGCCGAGTTTACAATATTCTTCTCCGCCATTATTGATGATCGGTACTACTGCGGCAATTGTCTCTACGTTATTTACAACCGTAGGGCAACCGTAAAGACCTTTTACTGCGGGGAATGGTGGTTTGATGCGGGGATTCCCACGTTTGCCTTCAAGAGATTCAAGTAAGGCTGTTTCTTCTCCGCATATGTAGGCACCGGCGCCCGGGTGAACATACATGTCATGGTCAAAGCCAGAACCCTGAATATTCTTTCCAAGCCATCCATTTTTATAAGCATCGGCGATGGCTTTTTCGAGAATGCGGATGATATAGAAAAATTCACCGCGCACATATATATAAGATAACTTTGCACCCAAAGCAAAGCTTGAAGTGATCATTCCTTCAATCAACAGGTGAGGAAGATGTTCCATCAGGTAGCGATCCTTAAATGTTCCTGGTTCGGATTCGTCAGCGTTGCAGACAAGATAGCGTGGTACTCCTTCTGGTTTCGCAAGGAAACTCCATTTCATTCCTGTTGGAAATCCGGCTCCTCCACGACCTCGTAAACCTGATTTCTTTACTTCTTCCAGAACTGCTTCAGGTGTCATTGTCTTCAATGCTTTTTCTGTAGAAGCATAACCTCCTTTGGAACGGTACACGTCATAGGTTGCTATCCCGGGGATATCAATATGTTCGAATAATATTCTTTTCTCCATTCGTTTCATTGTTAACCGCAGATTTCGCAGATGTTATTTTAAAAAAGGTATTTCCGCTAATTCCTATAGTTATTGACCGCAGATTTCGCAGATGTTATTTTAAAAAAGGTATTTCCGCTAATTCGTGTAGTTGTTGACCGCAGATTTCGCAGGTGTTATTTTAAAAAGTTATTTCCGTTAATTCCTATAGTTATTGACCGCAGATTTCGCAGATGTTATTTTTAAAAAGGTATTTCCGCTAATCAGTAATTCATTTAATTGTTTTATTAACAGATATTTCATGTTTTTATTAAAATCATTTTCGCTCAATCCTATAAGGCAGATTAATTGATAAAACGATTCTTTTGTATTGCAATGATGGCGTTCCAAAGTTAATTAAAAGGCCTAAGCCCAATTTCGAGGCGGATAGATAGTTCATTATCTGACTGCATTGCCCGTCCATCGAACCTTCAATAGCTTTCAATTCAACAATTATCTGATTGAATGCAAAAATGTCAACTATAAATGTCTTTTTTAGTTTTGCATCCTTGTACTCTATGGACAATACTTTATTAGCTTCAAATGGAATGTTCCGATTCGTTAATGTAATACATAAGGCCTCATGGTAAACACTTTCAACAAATCCTTTTCCTAATACTTTGTGCACTTCCATACAAGCGCCAATAATCTGGTATGCCTCTTCCTGTAAAGGATATTCATCTTTATGAAAATACTTTTCTTCATTGCCATCCATAATCGGAATGGCCTCCACTTCACTTACATCACTTGCTATTTAATCTGCGTAATTCATTTTTAAAATAGTCTGCGTAATTAGCGGTGCTGGAAAGTTTGATGATCAAGGTAAGCTGAATGTCCTTCCCTGTTTTTTTGTTCTTCAAGTATCTGATCTACTTTTTCAAGCGTCAGGTTCTCGTAATATTTTTCGCCAATCTGAAGCATTGGAGCGGTCCCACAAGAACCAAGACATTCGACGGTTCTTAATGTGAATTTTCCATCAGATGTGGTCTCGCCATCTTTTATACCTAGCCTGTGTTCGATAAATGTGACTACATCTTTAGCTCCCTTCAACCAACAAGAACTTGTTCGACAAACTTCAATCAGACATTTGCCAACAGGATTTAAATGATACATGCTGTAGAAGGATGCTACCTCATAAACTTCGATAGGCTGAATACCCAATATTGCTGCTACTTTATCCATCACCGGCACACTCAACCATCCATCTGATTCCGCCTGGGCGATATGGAGTAAAGGTAATAATGCTGATTTGTGCTGACCTTCCGGATAACGTTTGATGATGTTATGCATTATCGTTTCCGTATCGGTACTCCATTTAACTTCCTGAGTGTCGTTCACGCTATTGAAAAAGATTAAAGGTTAAGAGGGTTAAAAAATCAAAAGGTTAAAAAGATTCTCACTACTGATTATGACTGACAACTCACAACTCACAACTCACTATTTTATGCATCCAATTCTCCTGCAATTACATTCATACTACTCAATGTCAAAATGGCATCTGACAACATTCCGCCTTTGATCATTTCCGGGAAGGCCTGATAAAAAATAAAGCAGGGCCTTCGGAAATGCAATTTATAAGGTGCACGACCTCCATCGCTCACGAGGTAAAACCCTAATTCACCATTACCACCTTCAACTGAGTGGTAAATTTCTCCTTTCGGCACATCTGTTTCACCCATGATGATTTTGAAATGCCAGATTAACGCTTCCATCTTCGTATACACATCTTGTTTGGGAGGCAAGTAGAATTCGGGAACGTCGGCATAATATTTTCCTTCAGGCATATTATCAAGTGCCTGATGAATGATCTTGAGACTTTCTAAAATTTCATGTTGCCGCACCATAAATCGATCGTAGGTGTCACCATTTTGACCGATCGGAATTTCAAAATCAAAATCCTGGTAAGAACTGTATGGATTCATCACCCGCACATCATAATCCACGCCAGCGGCACGAAGATTGGGTCCGGTGAAACCATAATTTAAAGCACGTTCTCCTGAGATAGGACCTGTACCAACTGTTCGGTCAAAAAAGATCCTGTTTCGTTCGAGGAGATCTCCGAATTCCTTGAAGTGTTTTGGAAATTCATCCAGAAACGCCCGAAGCTTTTTATAAACCTCATTATTAAAATCACGTTCCATCCCACCGATGCGACCAATGTTCGTTGTAAGACGTGCACCACAAATGTGTTCGTAGATATCGTAAATCTTTTCACGCCATTGAAACATGTAGGTGAAACCTGTAAGAGCACCTGCATCCACCCCAATCACTGCATTGCAAACAAGGTGATCTGTGATGCGAGCCAATTCCATAATAATGACACGCATGTATTGTGCGCGCTTCGGAATTTCGACGCCAATCAATTTTTCAACTGTCATATGCCATCCCATATTATTAATAGGTGATGAGCAATAGTTCAGTCGATCGGTCAGCGGAGTTATTTGATAGTATGGTCTGCGTTCTGCGATTTTTTCAAACGCGCGATGAATATATCCAACTGTTTGTTCAGAATCGACTACAATCTCACCGTCCATCGTCAGGATATTCTGAAAAACTCCATGTGTAGCAGGGTGTGTGGGGCCCAGATTGAGTGTCGTGTATTCAGCTTCGTAATCAGCACCGTTCCTTAGTACAGGTCCGACATTAATTTCATTCTCCTTAATCGTCACTTCACTCATAAACTATATTTCTTTAGGTGGTCTTTGAGACCTGCATCCTTAGCGTCCGAAATAGTGATCTTCCTTATCTGTCCGTGTTGCATCTTCCAGTGGATATTCTTTTCTCAACGGGAAGTAATCCATTTCATCTACATTTAAAATACGTGTCAGGTTAGGATGACCCGTAAAACTTATACCATAAAAATCATAGGTTTCTCTTTCCATCCAGTTGGCCGAACTATACAATGGTGTGGCTGATGGAATACTTGGATTCAAAATGGGGACAAATGCTTTTAAGCGCAGACGCATGTTGTTTTCCAAACTTTGAACATGATAAACAACACACAATTCACCACCTTTCAGATCCGGATAATGACTCCCGCAGATGTCTGTAAGAAATCGAAAAATTAAAATCGAATCTTCATGCAGATATTTCAGGATGTCTAATAATCGGGATGGATCTATCACGAGCGTGAGCATCCCATAAGGAATATCGGCGGATCGAATGTCGTCACCAAATTCTCCTTTAAGCCGTTCCAGCAGATATTCATTTGTGATTAGGCCCATCTTTTTATTGTATGCCAAATGATGAAAGTAGTGCTTTGTATTCAGGCGAATTTCTTCTGCGAAGAGGTTCGTTTTTGACAAGTTCCTGAATTTTCATAATGCCATCTATAATTTGTTCAGGGCGTGGTGGACATCCTGGTACATACACATCAACAGGTATAATCTGATCAATGCCCTGGAGAACGGAGTAGGTGTCAAATATTCCTCCACTGCATGCGCACGCTCCAACGGAAAGAACCCATCGGGGTTCAGCCATTTGCAGATACACCTGCTTTAAAACGGGACCCATCTTTTTTGCGATGGTTCCTGCGACGATTAACAGGTCTGCCTGACGTGGAGAAAAGCTCATGCGTTCGGCGCCAAATCTTGCCAGGTCATAATTTGAACCCATTGTTGCCATGAATTCGATTCCGCAACATGAGGTTGCGAAAGGAAGTGGCCAGATCGAGTTTGCTCTTGCGAGACCGATTGTTTTTTCAAGGGTGGTGGCAAAAAAACCTTGTCCTTCGACTCCGGCCGGTGCTTGTGCTATTTTAATATCGGTGCTCATAAGGTAAATGCTTGATAGGCGAATGAAACAAGTCGTTTCATGACTTTAGGGCCGGGAATTTCGATTCTTATTCCCACTTTAAGGCGCCTTTTTTGATGATATAAATAAAGCCAAGCAGAAGTGTACCTATGAAGAGTAGCATTTCCACGAATCCAATGGTACCTAGAGCTTCAAAATTGACTGCCCATGGGTACATAAATATGACTTCCACGTCAAACATGACAAAAAGGATGGCTGTAAGGAAGTATTTAATGGAGAAGGGAATTCTTGCGTTTCCTACACTTTCGATACCGCTTTCGAAGTTCGCAAGTTTGTCGCTGGTCTTTCTTTTTGGCCCTACGAGGTGAGTTACGGCCATCGTGGTCCCTACAAATCCGGCTGCGACGGCAAACTGGATCAAAAGTGCAACATAATCTATTGAATTTGACATCGTTACATTCTAAGGAATTGTAAAATTAGGGATAAAAAACGACAAAAAGGGAGAAGTGGTAATGAAAGGGGAAAAGGGAGAAAAGGTGAAAAGGCAGAAACGCAGAAGGATGGAAAGTAGAGAGGTAGAAAGGGAGTAGGGCGGAAATGGAAAGGCAAAATGCCAAAAAGGATAGGGGATCGCGAGCTGAGAATTGGATTCTGGTAACCTATAGATTTTCTCTTGGGATATGAGTACTGGGGAGTTAGTGTTTCATAATAGTCGCAGATGTTGTAGCAGTAGAATTTCGTCTAAATGCTTTTCTGTATGGCGCATCGAAAAAGGTCCGAATTTGGTAAAATCACATTGAAATAGCTAATGTTGAAAATCACTTGACTTGTAAATTTCGAAAACGCTGTTTACGTAATAAGGAAGCGGTTTAAAGGCGTTTTATTTCGTCAAAGCGTTTTGAAATTAATCTTCCAATAATCGGATTTGGCAATAAAAGTTTTAAAGGAGCTTGAGATAAAAATCAACTTGATTTGATAGAAGTTAAAATAGGGATTTACTAATGAGGACGGAGCTGCAGGCGTAGGATTTCGACGAAATTCTACTAGTGAAATCCTGTGTTTTACCTGACAACTCAAAGCCTCCAATGCAACCCAATGGAAAAGCTCCTTCCTTCCATCCTATACCGCTCAATTTCTTCGTAGTAGGTATTAGTCAAATTATTCACACTACCCGAAACAGAAAACCCCGGATTAAATGCATAGGAAAGACTAGTGTTTAAAATTACATACCCATCAGGTTCACTGCCTGGATAAATAAATACTTCATCGATCCGACTCCGGCTGCGAACCTGAAAATAAAAATGAAGATCCCTTCTGTCAGCCATCAGCGTGAGATAGGTTGTATGTTTTGATTTGTAAGGAAGGACATCATTGAGCCTGCCCTCCGAAGCATCCCTCGCATCTAAATACGTATACCCGGATTGAATAGTTAACCATTTCATTGGAGCGTAATCAACACCGATTTCAAATCCCTGCATGATAGCTTTGTTCAGGTTGATTACTTCAAATAAAAATGCTTCCCCCGGAACTGAGCGCTGTTGATAAGAGATGAGATCACGGTAATGATTATAAAAAACAGCACCATCAAACTTTATCTTTTTTCCGATGCCAATCTTTGCGCCCATTTCTGCACTAAGTGTAAGTTTTTCGGCACGCAATAATGGATTTGGCTTAAAACTGAGTCCACCTCCTTGTTCAAATTTTGTGTATCGCTCTGCGATTGATGGATTACGATACGCTCTTGCAAGCAATGTTCTGAAGGAAATTTTCTTGGACGGTTGGAAGACAGCAGCAACTTTAGGGCTGATATTGGCCTCAGAAAAAGTCCCAGATATCATGTAGCGGTCATATCGAATGCCTGCAGTGACTATAACGTGATCACCAAGGGATATTTGATCCTGAATGAAAGCACCCATATTCCATGCTTTATGTCTGCCATAAAGAACCGTATCCGGACGACCATCTACAAAATCACTTTGCAATTCTACCCCTCCAAGAAGATAATGATCATTGCCCAAACTAAAATCCACTTGGGTTGCATTACCCAGGCGGCTTACGACAACTCGTTCTTCATCAATAAACTGTTTCCCAAAATTCACATTGGTACTGTCATTGTCAGTATCATCATTGAATACAAAATCTGAGAGATTAGAGTAATAATAGAAGCGTGTTGAGTATTTAATATGTGCATGTGCAAAAGCGACATAATGCAAGTCAGCATTCCATTCGCGTCTGTGTTGAGTGTCATCCTTTCGATGTGCTGCTACCGAATAAGCTTTCGTCGTGCTAAGCCAGGTTGCAGGTGTATCATTAAAAATGTCGCTGTACATTCCTGATACCTGTAAACTTCTGTTTGGAGAAAATTCAAATTTGAGTTTTCCAAAAGCATTGTAAGTTGTAAAAGAAGATTTTTCACGATGGCCGGCATTTCGTTTTCCAGCACCATTCACCAGATAAGACCAATTCCCCTTTTGACCACTGTGCGTAACATCAGCATTATAATAATCTTTAAAGAAGTTGTATTCCGCATATTGCGGAGCCTTATTATAAAATCCATAACCAATATGAAATTCAGTTTGGGGTATTGAATCAGGAACGCGTGTAACTACATTGATGACACCACCCATCGCACTTGACCCGAACAGAGACGAATATGCTCCTTTGATAACCTCGATCCTTTCAATTGCGCCAAGTGGCACAAGGTTCCATATGGCACCTCCTGATTCCGGGGTTATCGCAGGTCTTCCGTCTAATAATAATAAAACTCTGTTGCCAATACCGCCGCCTGCAATTTCTGAAGCTCCCCGGATGGATAGTGCCTGAACATTTGATCCACTCGATCTGGTGACCTGTATACCATTGATCGAATGAAAAGCATCATCAAACGATCGTGTACTTGCCTGCTGCAAATTCTCCCGGGTGATGATACCTACACTAGCAGGTGCAAGGGAAAGACTTTGAGTTTTTCTTGAAGCTGATACAACAACTTCATTGGCTAAATAAATTTCAGGCTGGAGGTTAATAAATAGGGGGACACTTTCCCTTGTCAGACTCTCAATTTGAATTGTTTGAAAGCCGATCATTGAAAAAGTGACCCCGTATTTTTCTGCGGTCAAACCATCAATCAGAAAATTTCCTTTCTGATCGGTGGTCGTGCCTTTTCCTTCTTTGCCGATAAGGATATTGACATAAGAAAGTCCTTCTCCGGATGATGCGTCAACTACCTGGCCTGAGATCGACCACTGGCCTGAAGCCTGCTGACATAAAAGGAGGAGAAAAAAGTAAAGAAAAGAATTACTTGTTTTTATTGAAACCATTGATTAACAAATGCAAAGTCAACTGTGAAGTTGATGGTTCGTTCATCTCCTTTCTCAACCGTTATAGTAGAAGGTGCAGGCTCATTGAAAAAAGTAACAATCTGACCGCCTCCAACGTCTGCTTTGATGACAACGCCATGACTTACTTGTGTTGGATTATCCCAATGAACGCCAATGGTAGCTGTGCGCTTTGATGGATCTGTGATTGTGTTGTGACGTAATCCAAGTGCCAGAGCAGAATATGTGCCTGGATCGACTTCCATCGTGTATTGATATTGAGTGGCTCCTGGAGAGTAATTTAATACAAGGGGGTTTTGTGCGTTAAAAGGGGCACCTATTGCAAAACGACCTCCTGGAACACCCGGGCCAAAAAAGTTATCAGGAATATCTCCCC
>JAYUXX010000418.1:0-7876 GCA_043752765.1 Saprospiraceae bacterium
AGTAAACGTCACTGGCCCATTGTTGTATGGCATATTTACGTTTACCTGAGCTGTAAGCCCCGAAAACGTAAACAAACTCAACAACAAAAGGCAACAAGAAGTAAATGTTACTTTTTTCATGAGATTGGTTATTTTAATAAATTGATTCATTATCATTGGTTTCTATCGGTTGGTTTCGTGAATCACTATGGTCTTAAAAGTGCAATTGCTGCGGTTCTTTCAACAACCACCTGTTCTGGCGTAGCACCAAGCGATAAGTCAGAAGAAAGCATACCAGCCCCATGTTGAATGGATTCTGGAACACTTTTTCCATCGTTCAGATTCGTCAAAATGTACGTGTAGTAGATATATCTGAGGTATGCAGCATCGTATGGAGCTGTACCTTCTGCGTATTGTGCCAATTGGCCCTTTAAGGCTGTCATAGCAACTAAAAGACGGTCCTTCGCTGTTTCGATTGAAACGAAAGCTCCCGTTGGCAATTTAAAAATTACCCGAGCAGGCGGATGAATTTGATTTCCGCTGGGTAAGGTTGATGATTGAGCCTTCATGTCTACTTGCATGGATGCAAAAAACAAAAAGGTCAAAAGAAATGGAAGAAAGCCCATTTTGGAAAAAGGCAATCTTTCAAAAAGCAAATTTGACTTTTTCATGAGATTGAGATTTGGTTTATTAATTTTTAAATCAGTTAATGAAATGAAATATGAGGATGGGATCAAAACTTTTTTTGAATCCATTTATACCGAGATTTTGATTACAAATTGTAATCCCAGACTTAGCTGTAGAGAGCATTCTAAAGGTTTCGATTGCCTGGAGGTTTGGGGAAGGCAACCGATAATTGGTTCTAACAGGTCAGTAAGTGATTATAATTCGTCTTTACACATCCATAGCATGCCAAAAAACATGCCAAAAACTTTTGGAGCACTATGTTGGCCAAAGATACATGTAGCCATTTCTTGATATATACCACCTAATAGGTAATTTTTAGATTAAGAAACAGTGTAATGCTTACTAAGGGTTTTATCAAGTTCTTACAGATTAGCAAATAATCATATTTGTTATTCATATCTAAATCTTATTTAAGGACTCATAAATAGTCCGGTCATTTAAGCCTAGAATTTCCTTTAAACCCTCATTTTCAGCCTAAAAGCCAAAATTTGATTGCTATAATCTGTTAGAATTTGCAATAAAAAAACCTCTTTTTGGACGTACCAAAAAGAGGTTTTTAGTTGCCTTCGAAATGAAGTGCCCTTTTAGTTAATTTTCCGGCTGAGTTGAAGAATATTATTCCTGAGCCTGGATAGTTCGGGAGGGCAATTTATAGACCAGCGTCAATTCATGTGACCCATTGTTATATTGTTGGAAATCACCGAGGCTCACATCGTAAGAGTAGAAAAATCGAAGATTATCAAGTCGTGTTCCAAGTAACAAAGCAGCTCTGCTATTATCGCCTATGGAGTATCCGACTCCACCCACCAGCTGTTCGTCAAGGAAAGAAAGCTTTAGGTTCAAATCTATCAGAAATGGACTATACCTCAAATCTTTAACGGTGACGGAAGGCTCAACCGTGAAATTATAATTCTTAACTACATGACGGTAGCCTAAATGGACGGCATATGGAAATGATTTTAAATCATCGAGCACAACATCCCCGGAAATTTCTGCTATTCGTTGCTTTACAACGTTAGGAAAGGATATCCCGAAAACGAATTTCTCATCTATCTCGCCATAGATACCTGCAGATCCATCGAATATCAGATAACCGTCAGCGGCTTCTTTTAAAAGCGGATCGTTTGGATTAATTAATGGGTCATTCTGAATGTCAGTAACTTTAAAGTTTTGCAAACCGGTTGAAAGTCCAAAACTAATTTTCGCAGTATTCAGATTTAATCGATATGCATAGTTGATTTGGCCATGAAATAATCGGCTCACTCCTACCTGGTCAGAGAGCAATTGAATTCCCAAGCCTACCTTTTCTGCAAATGATCCATGATATAGGGCAGTAAAAGTCCGAGGAGCTCCTGAAAAGTCAGAATAATTATGCTTGTAGGAAGCCATTACCTGATGATTGCCATCAAAGCCGGTTGCTCCAGGATTAATCAGGACAGGTTGCAAAAATTGATGATGAAAATATCCTGCTTCCTGTGCCTGAGATGTATATGCAATACTTAAGCATAACAAGGTTATGATGATAAAACCCTGAAGCTTATTTTGTAAAAATTTATTCATGATAGCAACTTTTAAAGTTGAATTGAATCTTCAATTAAGAATTTGATTATTAGATTAGTCTGCTGTGCGCAAAATATTAACTGTTCCTTTCAATACCTGGGTAGCTGTAGTTTGCGGATTAATTTCTAACACCCACATATAGCCTCCATCCGGAAGTGGTTGATTATCATTATCCACACCTGTCCACGTGTTCGTATAATTTCTTGTTTCATAAACAAGTCCTCCCTGTCGATTGTAAATGAACAATCGATTTTCAACATTAAAGACGCAAGAGATTGTGAAGAAATCATTAAACCCATCACTATTCGGTGTTATCACTGTAATGGCCTGATTGCATGGAACACCAATTGGAATTAGCGTGATAACCCTTGTAACCTGACAGCCATTATCATCAATTATTGTAATTGGATAGGTGCCGCTCGCAAGGTTATTAGCAGCAGCAAAATTGCCTCCGACCCATTGGTATGTATAGGGCGGTGCACCACCATTTGCAATGATTGAAATGGCACCATCGGAAGCGGTTATATCTGAAGGGTTAGTATTAATTGTTGTGAAAGTCAATTCTGGTGGTGCTGTAATTGTCCGTGTCCCACTAGCTGTACTTCCTGAAGCATCAGTTATGGTCACGGAATAAATTCCCGGGCAAAGATTTGTCAAGTTAGGTGTGACAGCATTATTAGACCACAAGTACGTGAATGGTTGGGTGCCTCCTGACACAACTAAATTAATTTCACCATCACAAATGTTGTTACAGCTTGTTTGGAAATTACCAAATTGAGAGGTTACCAGACTCAGTCCTATACCCCCGGCAAAGACGGTAAAACATGTGTCAAAGGTGCAATTGAGACCGTAAGATATCGTCACACAATACTCGCCCGCAGATAGATTAATAAGGTCCTGCGAAATTGCACCATTCGACCAGGAGTAAAAGTAAGGTGGTGTTCCACCTGTTACATTGAGATCAATTGCACCCTGGCCATTTTCATTTAAGTCATGTGCAATGGTTGCAGATACAACGAGTGCGCTTGGCTGAGTAACAGTAAAGCACATATTCCTGGTACTTCCCCCGCTATCCGTAATCGTGACACAATACATACCTGCACAAAGATTATTTATAGTTGCAGTAGTTTGAACTGGATTCGTATTCCATACATACGTATAGGGTGAGGCTCCAAAGGAAGCAGTTGCCGTAATAGATCCGTTACAAAGACCTTCACATGTAACGTTGGATACGGAACCCGTAACATCAGCTCCAACAATAAAAGGATCAGGACTGAACGTACATCCCCTGGAGTCTGTAACAATGACAGTGTAAGAACCAGCTGCTACATTTAGTAAGTTTTGATTTGTGCTTGAATCACTCCACATAAAGGAATAATTGGGAGTTCCGCCCGAAACGTTTAAAGTTACTGAGCCATTAGAGCTACCTGGGGGAGATGGATTGGTAATTGTTCCTGTAACACTGATAGCCGAAGGATCGACCACCATATCAGTAGCAACTACAACCTGGGTACCTACAGTAATGGTAACTGAATATGTTCCCGCTGGTACTCCGGATATATCTTGAGAGGTAGCACCACCAAAAGACCATTGATATGTTGGCATTCCTGTACAGGAGCCAAGATCAACATTCAAATCAAGTGCCCCATCTGACGATCCAGCACAAGAGGGATTCGTAACCGCGAGGGTATAGCTAAATACGCAAGGAGGTGTATCACAATTTTGTCTGATTTGGGCAACACCGGGGACCAGTCCATAAACCAGCACACTATCCAAAGTGGCAATCTCAATTTCTAGTGGATTTTCGGAGAATGTAATCGGAGAAGATGAACCTGCAGGACCTACCGCCCTTAAGCAGAGTGTGAAAATCGAAGAAAGGTCAGGGACTGTAACACCTGTAAGGCTAAGGTCGATCCAACTAATCGTTAATTCGCCTTCCTGAACATCAGGATTTCCCGGAGTTCCAAAACCTCCTGCATCTAAACCCGGGAGATTAAAACCTTCAACATGATCAAATTCAAACCTTGTAGGATCCCAGTTAATACTGAATTGCAACGCAATGATATCGTCAAAATCGTTGACTTTAATAGGAATGCAAAACAACTGGCCCGGTTGGTCACAAATCGTATCTGCTATCAGCGCAAATCCTTCTAATTGGCATTGAGCCGTTATGACTGCTGGTTGGATTGTAACGGTATGAAAGTTCCCATCGATATCGGAGATCATGGGAGAAGGATTATTACCAAATGTAATTTGGCTCGACTGACCTCCTGTACCAATGACATCAAAGCAGATTTCAAACAATGTTGTTCCATCGGCAAGGGTGTCGTTCTCAGCATTACCATTAAACCACAACACGCGTAGGGTGCCTGGAGAAAGTAGATTCGTGTTCCCTTCGCCAAATGCAAGCAGCGGAGCGAAATTTTGGAACCGGTCAAATTGGAGGATCGCGGGATTATAGATTAAGGAAAATTCAATTGAGCCAACAGTGGTAAAGTTTTCCACAGTAAATCGAATACATGATTCTCCTCCACAGGCCCCTAAAACAGTGTTCCCGATAATATTTATTCCTTCTACGCAGCCGGATCCGGGAATAGTGACCATGCCATTATTAGCCACTAGTCCAACGGGGACTTCACCATCCTCAGCGACCTCAATTTCCAATGGATCATTGGTAATGGAAACTGCTGAATTCTGACAAGGAACTCCAACTACCTCAAATTCAACCGTATAGAAAAGAGAGCCATCCGGTATTGTGATTGGATTAAGAGAGGATTCGAACCAGGTAAATGTGAATTTTCCTTCATTGACAAACTGGGTAACATTAAAGTTAGAGGGTGACAGCCCATTTACAGAGGGATTGAAGTTCTTAACTGACTTAAATTCAAGAACGTCAGGATTCCAATTGACTGAGTATTGGGCACTTATGATGTTTGTAAAATTATCCACCAGGAAATTGATCTCAATAATTTCACCCGGGTTGGCATTTGTGCTACCGATATTAAAAATGGGTTGCTCTGCCCTGGAAAGATTGGCAAAGAACAAAGAAAGTATGAGGGTTAGTAGGGATTTACTCATTAGAAATCGGATTATAAACGTCATAAAGAAACTTAAACTAAAGCAAATCAGCCGCAAATATAGTAATATTAAATGCAATATTTCACAACTGACCATGCTGGTTACAGGGTTAGAATGAACAGCCAAAACTGTACCATTGTTACCCAGGGTATAGAAAGAGGGAGAAGTTGGCTCGCAAAGCGATGATGAGAATGACTGCAAAAATTGTCAAAAAACTCCAATGCACAAAGCATCCTGATTCAGGATTACTAGTATGACGTGATTATGTCATAACAAAAAAATGACCCTGGCGATAAGCCAGGGTCAGTGGGCATTGGTTTTTCTCCCTTTGGATTATGAACGTTTTGAAAACAGGGTCTCCGTTAATCTTTCCTTAGTTGGGGCGGAAAACGGAGACCCCCTGGATCAATTACTTCAACTTATTGGCGAATGAATTTGCCTGTAAGTTCACCAATGGATGATTTTACTTTATAATAATAGATTCCCGGTGTTTGAATTACATCACTGCCAATCTCAATTTTAGCACTTGTCGTGTATGATACATACTTCCGATTTAGAAGTTCCTGACCCTTGATGTTGTAAAGGGAAACAGAGAATTCTTCGCCTGAAGGAATCGTAATTTCTAGTGTTGTGGATTCGCTGAATGGATTCGGTGAGACTTTAGATTCGAAAGAAGCTAATTCTTGTGCATTCGTGAAAGGAATCAATTCAATTTTCTCATTCTTTAATTTATCCGTATAAATTTCAGGATATAGACTTTCATCATCAATTGAAATTAATTGATTGATTAAATACCCTGATGGAATATTTTCAATCGAAAAGAGAATTTCACCTTTTCTGAGCGTCACTGGATTCGCTTGTCCCCAACTTATCCTGGAGATACCTTCTTTGTCTACAGCAATATTAGATGCTGAAACCGGAAGGGCGCCTTCAATCAAATTAAGTCCTTCCGCTTTTAAAGACATTTGTAAACCATATACATCTGCATCTTTAGAAAGGACGATATCAAGAGCGCCTGTAAGATCATTTTCCTGCACAAGCAAATCAAATTTGCTAGCTGTTCGAGGGCTAAGCAACCATGCGGAATTCACCATATCACCGTTTACATCGCCCATTTTAACTGCTTTAAAATGAACTGATCTTGGAAAGGTTCCTGTGTGAATAACCTCTACACTGTTATGGCATACATTATTAACCAGGTCGTCCATTGTCTCCGGAATACAAGGTCCTCCAAAGAATACCCAGGATAGATTGCCTGCATAGGTAGGCAATTGATATGCACCCAACAATCCTTTTTTAAGTAAGAGTAAATCGTTCGCCCCTACTCTACCATTTCCATCTAGATCTGCAGCGTACAATTTGTGTGGTTCAGTGATTGGTTCAAGGCCATTGATATGGCGCTGTAAAGCAATAATATCAAGGGTTGAAATACCTTCAAGGGTTTTACCTTTTCTGGTTAATTTGATCATCCTGTCATACTGCGTCGTACCAAAACCGAGTAAAAACCTTCCTTGTGCATCTGAAGCGGAACCTGAAGGATCGCTTTCAAGGGATTGGTCAGGCATGATCTTAAACATGGCTGCAGAAGCTTGTGGCACAGCAATATCCTCAAACGTAGAAACTAACCCTGCTACCAAATTCATACCTGAGCAGAATGTAGAATTGTCGTTGATCTTGATAAAAGTTGTACAATAATCTTTGTTTCCGTATTCATCATGCACCCAAATCTGGACGGGATTTGTACCAATGTCATCACACGTAAAGGTCCTTGATGCTTCCCATGGATTTGCAGAGAATGAATACTTTAATTTATTTGCAGGTGTGCAATTATCATAGCTTGAAACATTGAAGTCTTTTGCCCAGATAGTTACCATTCCGCCTAGCGGCATTACCACACTGGAGAGGCCAAAATAACAAATAGGGGAAGGTGCTTTCTTGTCAATGACGTGGATTTTATAACTGCAAGTTGAATAATTACCGCAAGCATCTCCAACATTCCAGAGGATTTTATGCCAACCTAAGGGTAAAACTTTATCAACAAAAGGTTCACCGTCTCCTTCATGCCAAATGTTATAAGACCCATCATTGTTGAGGTCTATCTTATAGTCCCACTGAAGATATTCATTGGGTGTACAGTCATCATATACATGGGGGTATTCATGAAATCTTCCCTGGCAGTATGGTTCATAACCATCTACGACAACATGCTCAGGACAACCATAAGCAAATTGAGGAGGCGTGCTGTTCATCAGCTTAATAATCTGAGTGTGCTTCCAGATGCCCGGGCTCCATGGATTATTAGGTTGATAAACGCACCAGTCAATTACTGTCCATTCCCGGAGAATTTTTTTACAAGCTCCATCATTGAAAGTGAAGACTAGATCTTCATGGGCGATACCCAATAGACTGCAGGAATTTCCATATCCGTTATAGCCCGGAATGGATGGCTTATTATATGGATGAGCGAGTTGCTCAGGCTCAACATTTCCTTCATTGTACAAGCATGCATCAGCAGTGTAGTCCCATGGCCATGTAATGTGGTAGCTATTCGTGGAATAGTTTTTCACGGTAA
>JAYUXX010000419.1:0-7872 GCA_043752765.1 Saprospiraceae bacterium
TATAATTTCTCCACCCTCTTCTCTTGCAAGCTCAATATGATACAATACCTTTTTCATGTGAGGCTCAGATATGAGAGCTCCAATTTCAGTTGTGGCATCTAATGGATTTCCAATTTTTAATTTCCTGGTTCGTGCTGCAAAATCCTCTACAAATTTTGTGTAGATAGATTTTTCTACCAGTATCCTGGATCCACATAAACAGATCTGACCAGCATTGCTAAATGTTGACAGAACAGTTGTATCAAGCATGTGATCATAATCACAGTCAGCAAATATGATGACAGGATTTTTTCCACCCAGTTCCAGTGAAACCTTCTTCAATTGTTCAGCACATAAACCAGCAATTCGCTTGCCTACGGCAGTACTCCCTGTAAATGAAATTGCTTTTATTTCTTCATGCCTGACCATGGCCTCTCCAACATCAGGACCCGTACCATGCACTATATTCAATACACCAGGTGGCAGACCAGCTTCATTACAAATAGCACCTAACAAGGTTGCTGTAGCAGGTGTAATCTCTGAAGGCTTACCTATCACTGCATTTCCTGCTGCAATCGCAGGCGCAATCTTCCAGGTAAATAAATACAGCGGAAGATTCCATGGAGAAATACATCCCACAATGCCAATAGGCTGACGGAGGGTATAATTAAATCCCTGCCCGGGCATATGATGTGACTCAGAAGCCCATTGCGATGCAGCAGCTGCGAAAAAAGAAAAATTGGACGCTGCGCGTGGAATATCTAATTGCTTTGCTTGTTGAATTGGTTTCCCCGTGTCCAAACATTCTGCCTCAGCGAATTCATCAAGTCTTTCTAAAATTAAATCACCAATCTTTTGCATGATTGCCTGTCGCTTTGCCAGCGGTGTCAATGCCCACGCTGGTGCGGCTTTCCGGGCGGCATCCACGGCGAGTTGAACATCATGCTTATCTCCCGCGGCTAAAGTCGCATATTTTTTTCCCGTAGCTGGATTTGTGATATCTATTGTACCGCCATTCACTGACGATTTGTATTCACCAAAAATGAAATGATTGAATTGCATCATTTTGAACTAAAATGAAACCCAAGATGCCGTCTCAAATCCTCAGGAAGTGCAGGTAGTTCAGAGCGGGGTATTAAAAGCGTAGCTACTTGATAGAGATCCGTAAAGATCGTGTGTTGCTGCGCTGTAGATTTTAAGTAGTGGTGACCTGATGATCCGCCTGTTCCGGTCTTGCGACCGATCATTCGGAGTACCATCTGTGCATGACGGCTTCTCCAGTTTGTAAGCATCTCTTCCACATCCATAAGTTTTGCCAGCATCCGATAAGGCTGTTGTAAAATTGGCTCATCCCGATATAAAAAAATAAAAAGTGCTGCAAGCATCGCCTTGTATGAAAATTTCACCTCACCACGTTGACGCATCTCTTCGAATTTTTCAGGATCAAACACGGCCATGAAATATGTGTTAGTGTCGCCAATCATCGTTAAGCGTTGTGTTTTTACTTCGTCCGTCAGAATATCAGAAGACGCAATCGCATCTTTTTCTTTCTGCAACATACGCTCAACTGCCATTTTGTAAGACTCCAGGAAACTAAACTTGCTGAATTCAAGAAATGGCGTACGCTCAAGCCACTCAATAATCAAATTCAAAAGTGACTTGCTCTCCAAACTGGTTTGTAATAACTTTTTTTGTTCATCTGCAAACACAACGTGATATGGCAGATTATTGTATTGCAATCTGTCTTCACTTCGTAAGCCGAGCATATTTTCAATAATCCTGAATTGAAGACTTTGAAAGCCGCTTGCAGGAAACAGATATTGTCTGAAATCCAGAAAATCCATAGCCGTCAGCGTTTCCATGACATTGATTTGTTCAATCAGCAATTTCTGAATTTCAACTATTCGTTCAAGCCTGTGAACAGCGGTTGAAATTTCACGTTCATCCATAAGGTCATCCTCAAACAAATGAGAGATGCTCGCTAATTCATGAATGATTTGTTTAAACCACAATTCATACACTTGATGCATGATGATGAAAAGCATCTCATCATGAGCACTTACTTTTTCGACTTCTTTGGAGCGTGGATGTTGTGCATCCAGTAACTTATCCAGATGGAGGTAAGAATGATAATGGACGGAAGTTAATTTCTCAGACATAGTTATTCGTTCGTAATGTATGCAGTCCCCTTTATCTCAATCAGGATTTGTGGTCTTGGCAAATCAGAAACTGCGACAGTGGTGCGACATGGACCTGTTGTAGGAAAAAAAGAATTATAAATTTCATTATACGCATCAAAGTCTCGCATATCCTTAAGAAAAACTGTGACATCAACAAGTTGACCCAGATTTCCACCGTTCAGCTGAAGGTAATGTTGAATATTTTCAAGGACAGCTTTTGTTTGCTCTTTGATATTTAAATCCCAACCCCCATCGGAACGTAAGGTTGCACCCATATATGAATTATCCGGTTTTCGCGAACTCGTGCCTGATATGAAAACCCAGGGTCCTACACGATGTGTGTGCGGATATCTTCCCAGCGGTTGCGCACGATCCGAAGCGATGATCATATCTTGCGGCATAAGTTTTTATATTAGCCTGCTAAGGTAAATAAACTTGCGTCGGAGGAATAAATCCTCCGTGCCACATTAAAAAGTCGAATGGATATCAATCTCTCTGGAAAAAACGCATTGGTCTGCGGTGGAAGCGCCGGTATAGGTAAAGCATGTGCTATTGAATTATCAAAATTAGGGGCAAGTATTACACTTTTGGCTCGTACCAGCGATGCGCTCACGGAAGCGTTAAAGGAACTACACCATGGTCCGGGACAACATCATGATTTTATAATTGCCGATACTTCACAGCACGATGACTTTCATCAGAAACTGGTTGGACTTGTCACACAAAAGACTATTCACATATTGGTAAATAATTCTGGAGGTCCACCTGCAGGCGATATTCTGAACGCTGATATCGAGTCATTCAAACAAGCTTTTGCACAACACCTTTTGGCCAATCAGATTGCGGTTCAGGTACTGGTACCGGAAATGAAAAGAATTGCAAATGGACGGATCATTAATATTATCTCCACCTCAGTAAAGCAGCCATTAAATGGTCTCGGTGTTTCGAATACCATCAGAGCTGCAGTCGCCAATTGGTCAAAAACACTGGCCACCGAACTTGCCCCCTGGAGGATCACAGTGAATAATGTACTACCGGGTGCTACCGAAACAGACAGATTAAATGCTATAGTTTCTAATAAGGCCACCAAAAAAGGTTTAAATCCTGAAGATGTGAAAGAAGAAATGTTAGCCGACATTCCTATGAGACGCTTCGGTAAGCCTGAAGAGATTGCTGCTGCGGTAGCATTCCTCGCATCTCCGGCAGCATCCTATATTACAGGGACTCAAATCACAGTTGATGGTGGCAGAACAGGGGTTCTATAATTTCTTACACAAGGACAAAAAATGTTTTTTATAGGTTTGTATGTATTGAGATAAGCCATTGCGGTGGAAATCAATATTATTTATTTCCTGAATTGGTTATTCCTGATCTTGATTTTATGAAAATGAATTTTGATACCTGTGGATAAAAAAACGTTTGTTGTCACCGGAGCCAACAATGGAATAGGACTTGAGACGGTCCGGCATCTTGCAAGTCACGGCGCCAAGGTCATTCTTATCACGCGGACCGAAGAAAAGGGGCAGGCCGCCATGACAAACATCCTGAGCACAAACCCCACCGCGGATCTTCAACTTTATTCATGTGATCTAAGCCTGTTGGGTGAAATCAGGCATGCCGGCGAACAAATCACACGAAATCATCCGGTGATTGATGGCCTGATCAACAATGTGGGTACATGGATGTCAGACTTTACCCTTACTACTGAAGGAATTGAAACAGTATTGGCGACCAACCATCTGAGCTATGTTCTGATGACACATATGCTTTATCCTTCTCTTCAAAGATCAGCTCACGGGAGAATTGTCAATGTTGCCAGTAACGCCCATTCGTATGGGAAAATCAATCTTGAAGATCCAGGTTATTCAAAGAACTACCATGGCTTAAAATCGAATGGGCAATCCAAATTGGCAAACCTCTACTTCACCTTTGAGTTGAACAAGCGGAAGCCTGATCAGCACATAAGTGTTTATGCAGTTTCTCCGGGGCTTGTGAAAACTGACATTGGTTTAAAGCATACTTCGTGGCTACATACGCTTGCCTGGAAATTCAGACGTAGAAAAGGCGTAAGTCCCGCCGAAGGTGCATTGACATCTGTGTTCTGCGCTACGAATCCGGAAATTTGCGATATAAGTGGCAAGTATTGGGAAAATGGTGCTGTCAAAGAGGTTTTTAAATCAGCTCAAAGTCCTCAATTAGGTAGTGACTTCTGGGATTTGAGCAATAAAATATGCGGTATCGATGACTATTTTAATTCAGGCGTGACAAAGGAAAAATTATAAGCTTTTGATTAGTCTTTAACCCTTTGGCCTTGACATTTTGCCCCTTGCGGCCGAATTGTATACCTTTGGTCAGACACACGTATGATATCACAATTTAAAGTCTGGTAATCAACTATATATGGTGTTTCTTGAGTTTGAGCAGCCCCTTGAAAGTCTCTATGATCAGCTCGAACAGATTAATCTTATCGAGGCCCAGGGAGACGTAGATGTCTCCGCTGCCATAAGGGATCTGGAAAATAAGATCATCCAGTTAAAAAAGGAAATTTATGGCAATCTGACAGGTTGGCAAAAAGTACAGTTATCCAGGCACCCTGAACGTCCCTACACATTATTTTACATTCAACAGATTTGCACAAATTATATTGAGCTTCATGGGGACCGCTTTGTTCATGACGATAAGGCGATCATTGGAGGATTTGCCCAGCTGAATGGAAGATCAATAATGGTCATAGGGCATCAAAAAGGTGCCAATACTAAAATGCGCCAATACCGCAATTTCGGCATGGCGAATCCGGAGGGATATCGGAAAGCATTAAGGTTAATGAAGTTGGCGGAGAAATTTAATATTCCGGTGGTGACGCTGATCGATACACCAGGAGCATTTCCGGGACTTGAGGCGGAAGAAAGAGGTCAGGCAGAAGCTATTGCCCGCAACCTGATGGGAATGGCACAGCTTCGTGTACCCATCGTCTGCTATATCATAGGTGAGGGTGCATCAGGAGGTGCTTTAGGTATTGGGCTTGGTGACAAGGTCTTTATGTTAGAAAATACCTGGTACTCAGTGATTTCTCCCGAATCATGCTCCTCCATTTTATGGCGAAGTTGGGATTTTAAAGAGGTGGCCGCAGAGGCGCTGAAACTTACAGCAGACCATATGGAAGGATTCGGGCTTATTGACGGCATAGTTGAGGAGCCATTAGGCGGTGCACATAATGATCCGGAGGGTATGGCATCATCCCTTGCAAAGCACATAACAAAGGAGCTTTCAGCGCTCGAAAAACTAACCCCTGAAGATCGGATCAATCAGCGCATTGATAAATATGCATCAATGGGTCGTTTTCACACAAAATCTGATACCGAATAATCTCGTTAGTCTAGGTTGACCATTTAGAATCATGACGATGTTAGAATCAATCAGGACCTATTTTTTTGAGAAGGAAAAAAAGAAACGTATTACGTCGGGCGCTGTCTCAACGGTTTCATTTCAGCGTAGCATGAAAAATCATTATGGATTGCTGATTGATGCAGCTAATCCGGACGATCGAAATGTAGTCAACAATTTTGCAGAAGAATTACGAAGACAAGGTAACCGGGTGAAGATTCTGGGTTTTGTGGATGGGAGAATGGATAGTTTATCACTGTCTTTTGATGTATTTACATCCGCTGATCTTTCGCGAATCGCAAAAATTCCAAAGAGCCCACTTGCAGAATCCTTCATGGATCAGACATTCGATGTGCTGATCAATCTTTCCATCAGGCAAAATCATAAAGCGCTGGAGTATATCTGCTCTGTCTCAAAAGCATCTTTTCGCATTGGACCGTGGTATAATCAACAAGAACAAGGTCCCTATGATCTATGCCTGGATACGACCCGAAGTGCTACGTTGAAGGAATGGATAAAAGAACTAATGCATACCTTACAAAAGATATATTGAACAGACAGATGACACCTCTAGATCTTTCAGGTACAGGCGTTGCGTTAGCTACACCTTTCAAAAATGGAGCGGTTGATTTTATTGCTCTTACCGGTTTAATCGAAAGCGTTATTAAGGGTGGTGTAGATTATGTTGTATCGCTAGGTACAACAGGCGAATCCACAAGCTTGTCTGATGTCGAGCAGAAAGATATCATACGTCATACAATCGATGTTGTGAATCAAAGAGTCCCCGTCATAGCAGGGCATTTCGGTGGAAACAATACACATCAATTACGCGAGCGATTATCCACTTTCGAAGCGACAGGGATTTCAGCAATTCTTTCAAGCAGCCCTGCTTATGTCAAGCCTTCCCAGGAGGGAATTTATAGACATTACATGGCGCTTGCTGAAGTATCTCCGGTTCCTATCATCATCTACAATGTTCCAAGTCGGACTGCGTCCAATGTATCGGCCGCAACCGTCATCGGATTGGCGAAAGATTCGAAGAATATTATTGGTGTAAAAGATGCATCTGCGGATCTCTTTCAAGCCGCTGCAACAGCTAAGGGAATCCCGGCAGGATTCTTTCTTTTATCAGGAGATGATCCAACTGCTTTGGCTTTTATTGCCAATGGCGGTAAAGGAGTCATTTCTGTCATTGCCAATGTTTTTCCCGATGCTTTTTCTTCTATGGTCCGTTATGCTCTGGCTGGTGAGTGGGGTCATGCACGCAACTTGCATTACAAACTTCTTGATCTCCATCAGTGGCTTTACGTAGAAGGTAACCCCGTCGGGATCAAACAAGCACTCTGTTATCGAAATATCGGAAGTGACGAAGTCCGACTTCCTTTGGTGAGTATGTCTGATCCCAACAAGCGAAAGCTCCATGAGGCCATGGATGTTTTGACAGGGATGTCCTGATTAGAATTTTCGTAACACAACCATAAGTTTTTTACCTCAGGGATCATCTCGTGCCACCACTAGTCGTGCCACCAGTAGTGGTGCCACGAGGTCCTAACGCTTTGATAGTCAGCTGCCCCAGGGGTGTTTTAACATTGATTTTTTACGAAAATTATTAGCATAGGGGATTCAAAATGAGACTAGGCAAAATTATCGATGCCCAATGTCTTTAACGCTTTGAATGAAGCATTCTGCTCGGCACTTTTTTTGTTGAAATCTTCACCAATAGCGATCTCTTTTCCATCTACAAAAACAGCAATTTTGAAACGATCCCGGTTTTCAAGCTTGAAGCGCTCCATCACCTTGTAATCAATCTCACTACCGTTTTTCTGGCAGTATTCGAGAAGCTGACTCTTATAATTATCATCCTTGTCTTCCAGATCATGGATATTGAGATGGCGGCGGAGGATCTTGCTTACTACAATTCGACGGGTAGTTTCAAACCCTTTTTCCAAATAAATGGCGCCCACCAGAGCTTCGAGAGCATTACCCTTCATCGAATCACTGAGATGAGTGTCGTTATTCTCCATCAATACTACATCGATGCCCATATCATCGGCTATTCGGTTGAGCGTCTTACGCTTGACGATCTTCGATCTCATCTTGGTGAGAAATCCTTCGTCACTATTGGGATATTTTTTGAATAGATATTCAGCTACAATCGTACTAAGAACAGAATCGCCCAGGTATTCCAGGCGCTCATTGCTGGTGACTGTGTGGAATTTTGGCTCAACTGCAGATTTATGGCTGAAGGCCTGCTTAAAAATCTGCAGATTGCGGGGTGTGAACCCCACAATGTTTGCTACACTTCGTGCAAACTGTTTATCGGAAGATA
>JAYUXX010000420.1:0-3208 GCA_043752765.1 Saprospiraceae bacterium
GGGTGTTTTGTGAAAAAGTAGGAATTGCAAAACGTGATAACTGGATTGAGATTGAACTGTTGGAATCTTGTGTGCGCAATGAATTGAACCAAACCGCGCTACGACGAATGGTCGTTTTAGATCCCGTTAAAGTGATTATTACGAATTACCCAGAGGGACAAATGGAATCATTATCATCTGAGAATAATCCAGAGGATCCGACATCAGGAAACCGGGAGATTCCATTTAGTCGTGAGATATATATCGAACAGGAGGATTTTATGGTAGATCCTCCGAAGAAGTTTTTCAGGCTGGCTCCTGGTGCAACCGTCAGGCTCAAAAGCGCATATATCATTACGTGTCAAGAGGTAAAAATGAATGCAGAGACAGGAAAAGCTGAAGAAATTTATTGTACATATTACCCCGAATCACGGAGTGGCTCCGATACCAGTGGAATTAAAGCCAAAGGAACATTACATTGGGTAAATGCGCTTACTTCGCTGAAAGGAAAAGTTCGAATGTATGACCGTTTATTTACGACCGAAAATCCTACGGTAGAGGGTAGTGATTTCCTTTCCAAAGTAAACCCAACTTCACTTTCTGTCATTGAATCAGTAGCTCTGGAACCTGCGTTTGCAACTGCTCAGGAAGGCGATAATTTTCAATTTATACGACATGGATATTTTACGCTTGATAGGGATTCAACACCGGATGAAATGATATTCAATCAGACCGTATCGTTAAAGGAAGGGTGGACAAATAAAGAATAATAATGTCAACCTTTTTTAATTAGGACCAATCGTATTATTCACATCGCCCAGTTTGATCGGTACAAAATTAACTTCCTGATCTGAGACAAGTTTGCTGATAACATATTGATCTAAATAACCTTGGCTGTTGCCATCATAATCTTCAGATGCGAAACGCCATGAAAAACAATCATCACCTAGAATACAGGTTCGGATCAATTCCATATCCTCCGTTGAGATCAAATCATTTTTATTTACGTCGGCTGCCAACTTTTGAAATGGTGTCAAATTCTTTTCACCGTTTATATATTTTTCAACAAGCACCCAATCCAGTGTGGAGACACCGCTGCGACTACCAACGGTAGAGTGGGGTATTATTATGTAGGGCTTACCTTCTTCAAGGTTCTCAAACCTGAACTCTTCCTCTCCGGATGTCGCTATTACATGATCACCTGAGATCAGGGATACTGTCAGGTCCTCTATTAACCAGGTCATTCCATTGGTGCCCACCCTGCCACTTATGGTATAGGTATTTTTGACATCATCTATTTGACAGGAAGAAAAAAAGATTGGGAGAAGTAGGAGAATAGTGAGTTTGTTCATGGCTCATTATTTTGATCGTTAGGAATTTCGAATCCTAATCTACAAAATCCTGTTGAGCTATTCTCTAAAAGAAATTAATTCAAAGGAATATATCTTCTGGGGAATTAAAATTGAACAAAAATTCCCATACGCATCGGAGCATAGGGATCAGTATCCATCTTTGGGCCGATTTCAATTGAGAGGTCTTCGTCAATATCAAATTCTTTAAGGTGAGCATCTACAAAAGCATCCACACCATTTGCAAGCCACACCAATGTAAATCCTACTATGGCTAATTGTCTGTTACTATTTGCCTCATCTCTAAACCTTCGAATCCTTGCCGCGTCCTGAACTAAATCAATATTCGGATCGCAATGCTTTCCAAGTACATGTGGAACCATGTCAATCCGGGCAACATAAGCATCGCGAAGGCACGTATAGCTACGCGTATTTTTTACTAAAATATAACCCACTCCCCCCACAGCAGCCCAAACGAAAGGAACCCGCAAATAACTTTTATTATAGATCTGTCCGGCACCGGGTACAATCAAACTAAACAATAATGATTTTCCGGGCCTTCCGGAAAAGATAGATCCCTTTTTCTCTTTTTCAATGGTAATTTCTTGTTCAACCGAATCCTGAGAACTTTGCGCACTGAGCCCATTCGTTGACACAGACATCAATACTAGAACCATTGAAAGTAAAATCAATTTTACTTTCTCGCAAATTCCTCCCTGGATCAAGCCTGCTTGTATCATTAGGACGTTTTATCAAGTTCATCCAATAAATCTAGAACGTAATTCAATTCTTTATCACTTTTAAAAGGTATCCGAATATCTCCACTTCCATCTTCCTTGTAATTAAGCGTGACAGCCATACCAATCAACGAACGCAACTGTTGCTGTATGTGTTCTATGTCAGCAGATCGTTTCGTATTTTTTCCGGTAGACTTTTCTTTCTTTTTCGTCTTATCCTTGGTATTAAGGTATCGGGCAACAAGCTTCTCAGTATCACGAACATTTAATTCTTTAGTGATCACTTCACCAAGAACCATAAGTTGTGAACTTATTTCTTCAAGTCCGGCTATCGCTCGCGCATGGCCCATCGAAATGTCATCTTTGCGAAGTGATTGTTGAATTTGCGGAGGAAGTTTTAATAATCTGAGAAAATTAGATACAGTACTTCTTTGTTTTCCAACACGTGTAGATAATTCTTCGTGGGTAAGTTTACACTCATCGATTAGTCTTTGTAAACTAAAGGCCATTTCCATTGCATTCAGATCAGCGCGTTGAATATTCTCAACGATAGCCATTTCAAGCATACCCTGATCATTTGCGAGCCGTATATAAGATGGAACCGTGATAAGCCCCGCAAGTTTCGCAGCCCGGAGTCGCCTTTCTCCGGCTATCAACTGATAACTGTTTTCATTAAGTCTACGAATTGTCAATGGCTGAATGATGCCATGCAACCTGATTGACTGAGCTAACTCTGCTAATGCCGCTTCATCAAAATCAGTTCGCGGTTGGTAAGGATTGACTTCAATTTTTTCAATGGGTATTTCGAGTGTCTCGCGTGTCAATTCTTTTAGCTCCTGTCCAGTCGGTTCCGTCCCCCGTTCATCTATATTGGTCAGCAGTGCCCGTATGCCCTTGCCGATTTGCATTTTATGTGAGTCTTTTGACATAAAAAAATATTTTGGAATTACGATTTACAATTTACGATTTACGATTTACGATTTTGGATTTTTTCAATGATAAGCCAATTATAGTTTCTATTCTAGCCTTAGTGACTGTGTCTAAAAGGTTGACCAAAAATAACCTTTTAAAATGGTCAATCTATGAAAAATGAAATGGCAAAGAAGGCCTCATTAAGGCAACGTCGAACATTTAGTGAGGTGG
>JAYUXX010000421.1:0-3208 GCA_043752765.1 Saprospiraceae bacterium
CATTTTTCATTCTAAAAGAAAATCTTTCCTTCCAGTTTGTTATAATTTTCAGAAACTATTTCCAAAAAATCATTCTTTTGGAAAGTAGTTTTATGCGGAGGCATTACATGTACATTGATCACACGAATTCTAAATTTCGTGTAACCCGGGATACAAATAATGGCATGTGTACACATATGCCTGGAGTTTAAACCTACAAGGAAGTGGAGTCGGGTAGAATGACTCTTGAAAACGTACTACGTAAATATTTTAGTCAAATGGTCTTCGGCGCTAAGTTGAATTTAGCATCGCCTATTCACGACGTGAAGGACACTAATTCATGTGTCATGAGAAGAAATTTACCACAATGGGTGCAGGTCATCATGTTGACCAATATCATATTAATTATCAATAAAGTGGTTGTTGCACAGACACCGTTAGTTACTGTGCAATTTGCGCATCCGCAATATAACTGTAGCAACAATCAATATTGCCTGGATGTAGAGTTTCAAAGTAATCTACCCGGATAACAAGTCTTCGGAATGAATGTCCGATTTTTTTATGACGACGCCATTCTGGAGCTTGTAGGTTTTACAGATTTTGCTGGCGGGTATGGTACCATGGAACCCAGTCCACCGTGGGTAAATACAAGCGAACCTGCAGGACAAGCCATGTTTAATTTTCAAGGCGCCGCTGAATTTATCAATGGTGCAATCCAGTTAGTAAATGAGAATGCACCACCTCTGATCCTTGACACAACAACATGGACAAAAGTATTCTCGATTTGTTTTTTAGTTGAGGATGAAGTTCCTGAAGAAGGCACATTCTATCCTCCGGTGGTTTGGGATCTTGAACAGGATCCTGCAAATGGAGGTTTTTTTTGCAGGAGACGAGGGAGTACTCATTACAGTAGTGGCTGCAGATCCTGATGTGGATTCAAGGCCTGCGAATGAAAACGTGAACCAATATAGCTGGACATATGATGGAGGCGGTCTGGCTCCGTACGGACTGCCTGAACCCACGAATGGGGTTAGTTTGGTGTGTGCTTTACCTGTAACAGCACACCACCTGTTTCGTGCAGTGTTGGTATGTTGATCACATTTACAGCCACTGACAATTGTGGAAATATTACTACGTGCCAACGAAATGTCCTGAATCCTTGCTTACTCATACAAACAGGCGTTTATCTTGAAGGTGCTGTAGGTCATCCTGATGGAATGGAAACGTATTCCATTTCAATGAGAACTTCACTAAATGATCTGTACGTACTTCCGGGACAAGTGTTCGTCGATCCATTTTTCGGTATGAAGTATTCTTCGCCAGGACAACCTTACAATATGCCCCCATGGAATTATCTGGGTATCGAAGGAGATACTTACGATTCAGAAGGGAATATGTCTAATGCTGATGCGGGATACCCTGCAACGATTGTGGATTGGGTACTCGTAAGTCTCCGCGATATACCTGAAGGAACTGGTGGACCTGTATGCGAAGCCGCTGCAATGCTCCATGCCAATGGGCAGGTTGAATTTATGGAAGGCTTTAATTGTTGCGATATCGATGAGTCTCAAAGTTATCACCTGGTAATCGAACACCGAAACCATTTAATTGTGATGTCCCATACTACTGTCACAATAGTGGATGGCAAATTGAGCTATGACTTCCGAAATCAACAAAGCTATATTGATGATCCTTTTAGGTTCGGTATATATTCCGGGCAGAAAGAAATACTTCCAGGTTCTTTTGCAATGATTGCGGGAAATGGTGAACAAGTACAAACATCTCAATCGGATACGGATATCAACTTTCTTGTTAGTAGTTATTGGTCAGGGCATAACGGCAATTTTGGGGAATATCGAAATGGAGATTTTAATTTAAATGCGGACACTAATTTCAATGACCGGTTGATGTGGAATAGAAGCAATGGATTTTTTACAAGTGTGCCAAGAAATTAATCAGTATCAATCACAATGAATTGCATTTTATCCGGAAGTAATCCTGATTGAAAATCTTTTCACAATTCTTTTATCATGACAAATATTAATAAGCTTTCGTTGTCAATCATTTTTGTGGTTTTTATCCAATTGATAGCTGCCAATCAATCGAAAGTATTTTCACAAGCTCCAGTTATCACGTTACAGCTTGCCAATCCTCAATTCAATTTGTGGCACAAATCAATACAGTGTGGATGTTGAGTTTCAAAGTAATCAGCCTGATATGGAAGTTTTTGGAATGAATGTTCGCTTCTTTTATGATAATTCCATTCTCGAACTCGTTCAGTTTGGAAATTTTGCAGGAGGCTATGGAGTCGTACCTGCGAGTCCACCCACAATAGCCACAAGCGGGCCTGCAGGCCCTGGTTTCTTTAATTTTATCGGTGCAGCAGAATTTGTAAATGGAGCTATACAATTGTTGAACACAAATGCAACTCCCATACTTATGGGGCCTAATACATGGAGGCGAATATTTACGATCTATTTAACAGTAGATGATTTTGAATCAAAATTTGGATTCGTTTGCTCCAGAAACGGCGGATTTTTGGCAGGTGATGATGGTGTAGTCATTACATTAGTTGATCCCGATCCCAATAATGAAACAATGCCCGTTACGGAGAATGTTTCACAATTTAATTGTGCATATTCGGGTGGTGGAGTAGCACCTTATGGAGCCCCATCGGAGGACTCGCTGATTGACATCAGTTGTATACTCCCAGTTTTTCTCCTGTCTTTTGCAGGGTTCGTTACGGACGTAGGTAATCATTTGGAATGGCGTACGGCGTTTGAAATAAATAACCTGAGATTTGAAATACAACGAAGTAGTGACGGTATGCAATGGAATAAATTGGGATTTGTAAATGCGTCGCCCTCCACACAGCAACAACATTATTATAGTGTTATAGATAACCATACTATCGAGGGTACTAACATGTACCGTCTGAAATAAATAGATACAGATGGACACTTTATGTATTCTTCCATTGTACTATTAAAATCAGGTGACAAAAACGTGGATCCGATTTTTGCACTATATCCCAATCCTGTACAGAATGGCATACTGACCATTCGAACCAATAAACCCGATTGGGCTGGGAGTATCCTCCAGGTTTATAGCCTTTCAGGTCACCTTTTAAAAGAGGTAATAATGAGTGACTTCTCACTTCAGCTTAGCGTCAGTGATCTGCATCCGGGATTGTATCTGTTCCGTGGAAGTTGGGAAAATAAAAAGATGT
>JAYUXX010000422.1:0-3208 GCA_043752765.1 Saprospiraceae bacterium
TTAAAAACACTACCATAGGTATCAATTCCCCAAATTTTAATATTTGGATTTTTCTCTTTCAGGTATTTAGCTACACCCGATACCGTTCCTCCTGTACCGACACCCACTACCAGATGAGTAATCTTCCCATCAGTCTGATCCCAGATTTCCGGGCCGGTGGTGAGATAATGGGCTTTTGTGTTTGAAAGGTTGTCATATTGATTGCACCAATATGAATCAGGTATTTGTTTGCTCAATCGCTCAGCGACAGAGTAATAAGAGCGGGGATCTTTGGGGCCCACATTTGTGGGACATACGATTACCTCCGCACCGAGAGCTTTGAGCATATCCATCTTTTCTTTGCTCTGCTTATCACTCGTTGTAAAAATGCATTTATACCCTCTAACAGCCGCCGTGATGGCAATTCCCATTCCAGTATTCCCGGACGTACATTCTATAATAGTTCCACCTGGTACAAGTAATCCGGCAGCCTCCGCATCATCAATCATTTGTACAGCCATTCTATCCTTTATCGAATGGCCAGGATTAAATGTCTCAACTTTAGCCAACACCAGGGCCTTTACATCTTTTACCACCTTATTCAGGCGTATCATAGGTGTATTTCCTATGGTTTCAAGGACATTATTACGAATCTTCATTGGCAGCAAAGATGGGGAAATTAGGATTACTCCACGTAACGCCAACTCGCGAAGAACTGCTGATCAAGGATACCCAGTGCCCGGGCCGTGGATGGAGATACTACAATACCGACATGGGATTGATATAAACCGGGAGGAATATGGCCTGCCACCTTTGCTGTAATGGTCCGATGCAGCATGGGATTCGTGATTTCCATGAATGAGCCAAGTTTAGCTGTGGGATGAAGTACATAATAATTGGAGCTGACCTTTCCAGGTTTCCATACAGCCAGACCTTTCTGATGGCGAATTACTTTGCCCTCTGTGTAAGCTTCTTTAATAAAATCCTTCGGAATAAACTTTGTAGAATCCGCACCAATCGGGAGCATGGGTTGGTTACTGTTGTTCTCTATTGGTTTGAGCCAGCCCACATGTAGAACCTGGCCGATTGCCAAAGACTGTGAGGATGTATGATTTAGTGCGGTGATCACTTCAGGATCGGTGTTGAAATATACTTTTGAGATTCGATAGAGGGTTTCTTTCGGTTGGACTCTATAGCTAAGCCAAATCCTTTCCTCATTTTCTGGAGGCTGAACAAAGGAAATGGATCTTTTATCCACCGGAATATTTACAGGATAACCAAGCGGGATGGCATTTGGACTGAGGTCAGGATTCGTCGCCAGAATTAAATCAATGGTTACATTGTATTTCCGCGAAAGGCTATATAATGTCATCCCGGGATTTAGAGATTCAATCAAGATAAGCCCATTGGCATCATCCTGATGAATGAATTTCTGGTTGTGACCCATGATTACAGGAGTCTGAGCAGTCAGATGTGCGGAAAATAGAAGTAGCAGGAATACAAAATGGCTATGCATGGGGGATCAATTATTAAGCAAAAGTATTACATATTAAATAAAACTTTAATATTTAATGAAAATAATGGACTTTTGCAGCATATCAAGTCTACGTCAATGAACGCTTATTGTACAATGGCCATTATTCCGGCCAGGTATGGTTCCCAACGATTACCGGGCAAACCACTCATCCAGATCAGGGGGAAAAGCCTTATTCAGAGGGTCTGTGAGCGGGTTCTGCTGGCAAAATCCATCGACCACTTTTGTGTAGCGACTGACGATATCCGCATTTATAATCATGTTAAAAAATTAGGGTACGATGTTGTGATGACCAGATATGATCAACCTTCAGGAACATATCGCTGTGCAGAAGTTTTGAGTCAGTTTCCTATGATTACACATGTGATCAATGTGCAGGGCGATGAGCCGCTCATTGATCCGTCGATGATTGATATGCTCGCTCACTACATGATAGCTCATACAGGATTAAAGATTGCTACTCTTGTCAATAAAATTCATGAAGTGTCTGACCTCACAAATCCTCATATTGTTAAGGTGGCAATTGATAGAGCCGGAGATGCTCTGTATTTCAGCCGCCAGGCCATCCCATTTGTTCGTGATTTTCCTATTGATCAGTGGTTAAGCCAGGGAACCTTTTACAAACATGTTGGGACTTACGCATATACGGCTCAGGCTCTCCATGCTATTGAAAAATTATCAGGGCACCTGTATGAAGCCATGGAAAAGCTCGAACAATTAACATGGTTAGCAAATGGTTTTCCAATACATTGTATCGAAAGTAATTTACAATCAAAAGGTATAGACACAGAAGATGACCTCAGGGTCGTCACGTCAATGATCATCGAACAAGAAGGAAGCTAGGTCCAAAATTTATTGACCCAGAAACAACCCATCAAATGCAAATGGTAACAAATCTTTGATATCATTTATTTCATAGATCTCCTTACTGTTAGCAGACCCCAGGAGAAGTCGAAGTGGTTGATCCTGGAAACTTCTGTATTCATTCAAAACTTGTCTGCAGGAGCCACAAGGGCTGGCAGGTAAGATCTGATTTGCATTGTCTACAACAATGGCCATTGTTTCGATTGGCTTTCTGCCATATTCATGAGTTAGTCTGTAGATAGCAACTCTTTCTCCACATTGGCCTATAGGAAATGCACCATTCTCCTGATTCGAGCCGGTGACGATTTCAAGATCTGTCGTGCGTATAGCCACACCAACATTAAACTTTGAATAGGGTGCATAGGCCATCCCGCACGCATCCTGAGCCTCCTTCAAAAGAAAAATGTCATTGGATGACAGTGAACTTTCATCGGGATAAACATTGTAGGAGAAGGTGAACTCACGGCGATCCATTACTGATCAAGATAAAAACTTAATGGCATTTTGCTATAACCTATTAACATTTCCCAAATGCGCTTTTGATCCTTGTGACCGGTATCATAAAATCTGTTGGGAAAAACCACAAGGAATTTGTTCATCTTTCGATCCTCTTATGTCGTGGGTGCTAACTTTAGAAAAATTTACCAGTGACGCTGTACGACAGGTACAGTTTTTCATGGTTTGCCGCCAACTTGGAATTATTTTTTCTTCCATTGTGGTTGCCTGGTTTCTTCCAGTAGGCTCGGTTGGAAATCTTGAATTGCTCATGTTTGTAGGATACCTGATGACCTTTTTTTGGTCCGACGCTCTCTTAAGGGGATACCTTGCCAA
>JAYUXX010000423.1:0-7847 GCA_043752765.1 Saprospiraceae bacterium
TTGGCACTATTTATATTTCCTATCCTGAATTATTATCGAAGGCAGGACCCTTGACAGCAGCATTAGCTAATCGCGAAGGAGAATACCGCAACACTGAACCATTGATAGTTCCCACAGGAACATTGCGTGGCAATCCGGATTCGAAGGACTTTTTTGGAATGATCACACTACGCGTTGGCGTCCCTGTCAGCATTTCATCAAACCAAAATCAGGTAAGACGGGGTACTTCTAAAACAATCAAATGTCCTAAGTTCTGATTAGCGTATTTTTATTCCCGGTTGAATACTCCACTTGAAATACTAAACCAATTTTGGGGATATGCTTCTTTCAGACCACTTCAGGAATCTATTATTCTGAATGTGTTGCAAAAGAAAGATGTCCTTGCCTTACTTCCGACAGGAGGGGGAAAATCGCTTTGTTATCAGGTCCCTGCATTATCATTTGACGGACTTACGATTGTAATATCTCCATTGATAGCCTTGATGAAAGATCAGGTTTCTAGGTTAAAAGAATTGAAGATTCCGGCTGATGCGATATATGCTGGTATGAAATACAGGGAGATTGACCGCATCCTGGAAAATGCTCGCTTCGGCAAAACTAAATTGCTTTATGTATCACCAGAACGATTGAAAACCGAGATTTTTCAGGCCAGACTTCAATATTTGCAGATTAGCCTTATAGCAGTAGATGAAGCTCATTGTATTTCACAATGGGGCCATGATTTCCGCCCTTCTTATTTAGAGATCGGTGATCTTCGAAACAAACTTCCTCATGTTCCTGTCATAGCATTGACAGCCTCAGCAACAAAAGACGTCAGCAAAGAGATCTTGGATCAACTTAATATGAAAGATGCGATCGTCATGCAGGATACGTATGCACGACCTAATCTTCATTACCATGTCATACAGCGGCAGGATCAACTGCCCTACATTCAAAAGCTATTGCAGCGGACCTCCGGGTCCTCCATTGTGTATGTGAGGCATAGAAGAAAATGTAAAGAATTAGCTGATTGGTTTAAAACTATAGGTATTAGTTCCGCTGCTTATCATGGAGGGATGGATCTGAAAGAAAGAGACCAGATCCAACATGATTGGATAAAAGGGGAAACGAAAGTCATTGTCGCGACGAATGCTTTTGGAATGGGAGTTGATAAAGGCGATGTACGGCTTGTAGTGCATTATGACCTGCCTCCGGGTATTGAAGATTATTATCAGGAAGCCGGTAGAGCCGGTCGTGATGGTAAAGAAGCCTATTGTATAATCGTAATCAAACCGGCAAGTGAAAATAATTTGGTAACCCGAGTTGAAAGTAGTTTTCCTCCGCTTGACGAACTTAAACGTGTTTATAGAGCAGTCCATCTTTACCTGGATACTGCAGTAGGTTCTGGAAAGGATGAAACATTTGATTTTGATTTTGATAAATTTTGTTTAAAGTTTAATTTACGAAACGTCGAAGCCTATCAGGGTCTCGATATTATTGCAAAAGATGGCTGGTGGATTATTGATGAAGCATCAATCCGAGGAAGTCAGGTACAAATGATCTCGAATGCTGAAACACTATACAGTTACCAAATTGCTGATGAAAAAACAGATTTGCTGACAAAGGCACTACTGCGAGGGTATGAAGGATTGTGGACATCTCCTGTTTTTATCCAGGAAAGCCGGTTAGCCAGGTTTTTAAAGTGGACAAAAGAAGATATCATTAAAAAATTACTTCAACTTCATCATGATGGTTTGATTGATTATAATAGACCATCCGCGAAAAATCAAATCACTCTTCTGCGAGAGCGAGTGCCCGAACAAAATTTTACAATTGACTGGAAGGCTTATTCGCTTCGAAAAGAAAAGGCGCTTCAGCGAATGCGTGACATAGTTTCCTATTTAGATGACTCTGTTGTATGTCGGGAAGCCTATATCAGAAATTATTTTGGGGAAGAAAATATTGAGACTTGCGGTAGTTGCGACAGATGTAAAAAACGTACTAACCAAAAATCAACAGTCTATGAAAATATTTATCTTGCTTTAGATGAAAATGAAGGTATAACAGTAAAAGACCTATTGGCTAAATACCACTCCGACCATCAGCTGCAGGTGAAAAATGAACTTCGGCAGTTAACTGAGGAACATAAAATCCGCATCGTAGAGGACAAAATATTTAAGGCATACTAATTTGAACGGAAAGCGAATCATTCTCACAGTTACAAATGATCTGACGTATGACAGACGTATGTTCCGTATTTGTAATTCACTTGCAGAAACGGGAGCATTTGTATCATTGGTGGGCCGACGCTTTACAACATCATTGCCATTAGAAACGGCAACGTTCCGAAAAAAAAGACTTAAATGTATATTTCGTAAAGGATCACTTTTTTATGTTGAATACAACATCAGGTTATTTATATACTTGTTATTTTCTCCCTTTGATATAGGTTGTGCATGTGATCTTGACACAGTGCTTGCTGTTCGCCTTGCATCCGTAATAAGAAGAAAGAAAACTGTTTATGATGCACACGAATTTTTTACAGAAGTACCGGAATTAATTGGCAGGCCATTCATTCGAAAGATCTGGGAATTTATTGCAAAGGTTACAATACCAGGTTTTAATTTGCGATACACAGTAGGGGAAGATTTGGCCATCTTGATGAGCAAAAAATATAACTCTCCTTTTCACATCATTAGAAATATTCCTTCTATTTCTCAACGCAAAAAGCAAACACAAAAAAGTCCTCAAGCCAATAAAATACTGCTTTATCAGGGAGCCCTGAATGTTGGAAGAGGCCTGGAGGCCACATTGCATGCGATGCAAAAACTACCTGATTGGCAATTCTGGATTGCCGGCGAAGGAGACATTACGGATCATCTCAAACACCTTTCTAAAGAATTAGGTCTTGAATCACGGGTTTCATTTCTAGGTTGGGTGTTTTCAAAAGACCTTCCTCCGTTAATGCAACAGGCTAAGCTAGGAATAAACCTTCGTGAAGTCGGCAGTTTAAATGATTACTATTCGCTACCCAATAAATTTTTTGACTTCATACATGCGGGACTTCCTTCTATCAACATGAACTATCCGGAATATGAGAGAGTCTGCGCTCAATATCCCTGTGCATTTCTTATAGACACAGTAAGCCCTGAAGCGATTGTGACAGCAATTGAGCAAATTGAAAATACTCCCGATGCTTATGCAAAAATGCAACACGCATGTTATCTCGCTTCATTGGAATTTACATGGGAGAAAGAATCTGAAAAATTGAAAGATCTATACACTCAGATTATTCACCCCTCCTAAATAAAATCATGACTCTATACCGGCAACAAATTCAAAGGATTTCAACCCTTTAAATCTGCATCAGTTTTCCCTGCTAAATCCAAAAGAAATGCATATTGAAGAGCGGTCTCTTTGAATTGCTTGAATCTCCCTGAAGCACCACCGTGGCCAGCATCCATATTGGTGTGGAGTAGGAGAGGGTTGTTATTCGTTTTCAATTCCCTCAACCTTGCAACCCATTTGGCGGGTTCCCAATATTGAACTTGTGAATCGTGTAAACCTGTAGTGACAAGCATTGGGGGATAATCCTGTGCTTTCACATTATCATAAGGCGAATAACTCTTCATATAGTCATAGGACTCTTTTTCTTTCGGATTTCCCCACTCGTCAAATTCTCCGGTTGTAAGCGGAATTGTTTCGTCAAGCATTGTTGTGACAACATCCACAAACGGTACAGCAGCTATAATACCTCCCCACATGGCGGGTTCCATATTAATGACTGCACCCATCAACAGACCACCTGCAGAGCCACCCATTGCATACAACTTTTTGGGATCTGAATATTTTAGTTCCACTAGCGATTTCCCGGCATCAATGAAATCCGTAAATGTATTTTTCTTCTTTAATAATTTTCCATCCTCATACCACTGTCGACCCATTTCTTCACCACCACGTATATGTGCTATCGCATATACAAATCCCCTGTTCAATAAACTCAAACGAGTCATGCTGAATGCAGGATCCATGCTCGCTCCATAAGAACCATATCCATATAATAAGCATGGACTGGTACCATCCACCGGAGTATCCTTATGGTATACAATGGAGACAGGAATTTCAACTCCGTCCCTGGCCTGCACCATGATACGTTCACTTTTGTAATCAGAAGTTGTAAAACCACCCAAAACTTCCTGCTGCTTGAGTAACCGTTTCTCTTTTGTCTGCATATCATAGTCATATGTTGTATTCGGAGTGGTCATGGATTGGTAATTAATCCGAAGTATGTTGGTTTCAAATTCCGGATTAATTGAAACAGTAGCCACATAAGCCTTTTCTCCAAATTCAATATAGTGTTCAGTTCCTTTATTCGGAATAATACGGAGTTGTGTAATACCTGCTTTTCGCTCTGATAAGACAAGGTAATCCTGGAATAATTCCATCCCTTCAAGCAGGACATCATTTCGATTTGGGATCACTTCTGTCCAGTTTGTTTCGCCCGTTGAATTTTCAGGCGTTTTCATGAGCCTAAAGTTTTTGGCGTCTTTATTTGTACGCACATAGAAGAAATCTTTGTAATGGTCTATACCATATTCAAGGCCCCGTTTGCGCGGCTGAAACACTTTAAATTCCCCTGCAGGATTATCAGCTTCAAGGATTCTATACTCCTGACTTAGCGTTGAGTAGGAGCCTATGACAATATATTTTTTGGATTTAGTTTTATAAATAAAAGCTCCAAACGTCTCGTCGGTTTCTTCAAAAATAAGTTTGTCATTCTTGACAGGCGTCCCCAGTGTATGTTTCCAGACTTTATAAGGCCTGAGTGTTTCGTCTTTAGTAGTGTAATAGAAAGTTTTATTATCCGCTGCCCATACCGCACCTCCTTCTGTATTTGGAATCACATCCGGTAACATTTGTCCGGTCGTGAGATCTTTAATTCGGAGTGTGTAGATTCTTCTGCTCAGCGTATCTTCTCCATATACCAACAATCTGTTATCAGGACTAGTAGTTCGTCCACCAACAGCGAAGTAATCATAACCCTTTGCTAAAACATTCACATCGAGCAGGATTTCTTCTGGAGCTTCCATGTTTTCCTTGCGACGGCTATGGATAGGATATTCCTGTCCCTCTTCATATCGCGTGATATAAAAGAATCCATTGTCCTTATAGGGTACTGACATATCGGTCTGCTTGATACGTCCGACCATTTCATTGTAGAGTTTCTCCTGAAAAGGTTTCGAATGCGCTGTAATTGTGTCGAGATAAGCATTTTCGTCATTCAGGTATGCTATCACTTCGGGGTTTTCACGATCATTGAGCCAGTAATAGGGATCCTGCCGTGTATCGCCATGGATTGACAATTCTTTAGCCTTTTGAGCAGCCACCGGTGTGGGTATATTTTTTCCAATCATATTCATAAGAGAACTCGAATCAGTTTCGGAAACATCTGGTGATGTCTTACAGTTGCTAAAACATAGCAATGCCGATAGTGTGAATATATAAGATACTGTTTGTGAAATTTTCATCTTTAAATGAGGATAATGTTGGTGGATGGAAGGTAGGAGGATAATATTGCCCTGGTGGTTGCAAACATACAGAACTCTTAAAGGTCACGTAAAGGAAACGTAAGAGGTAATAGGTAATTTCTGCAAACAACCAATTCCTGTCCTGTTTTACCCACACTATGTCGACTAATGAATTTAGCATACGTCCTGTTTAGAATCAATCCACAGTCAAATCCATCAGAGTTACCTCTCGAAAAGAAGGAGCGTTACTTCAGGTTGTTGAAATCAGACAATGAGAGGATCGGAATGGTATGTAAATATTTATTATACTATTAATTTACATTTGTAGGGTAATCAGCTGATTTGCCAACATCATGGGGAGAAGGTTTACAATATATTGACCTGGGTTAAGCGATGGCGTGCATAAGGTCTGGCTACCTTTGTTACATCTACTCATCCATAAACTATTGATTATGAGGTTTTTATTGCTTTCTATATGTTTAAGTCTTTCGATTTTAGCCTGGGGTCAGGGAACGACCTCAAGTGAAATAAGGGGGATTGTTACAGATGCAACCGGCGAACCGCTTATCGGAGCCAATGTTGTGGCTGTCCACTTGCCATCCGGATCTGTCTATGGGACAGCAACCAATATTGATGGAAATTATCAAATACCTGGTATGCGTGTTGGCGGGCCATATAATGTGACGGCTTCCTATACAGGTTACAGTTCCATAAATCTCGAAGGTATCGAGCTCCGTTTGGGTGAAAGCTTTCGAAGGGATTTTTCGCTTGATGAAGCCAATGTTCAGCTTGACGCAGTTATGGTGGTTGCCGCAGCGGGTGTAACCGGTCAGACAGCCGGTACGAGTACCAATATTTCGACTGAGAAGATTGAGGCAATGCCTACCTTAAATAGAGATATCAATGATTACCTCAAACTTACTCCCCAAGCCAATTCATTAAGTGAAGGTATTAGCCTTGCGGGTGTTAATAACAGGTTTAACGCAATCTATATCGATGGGGCAGTTAACAATGATGTTTATGGTATTTCTGCTTCAGGTACAAATGGTGGCCAAACCGGAATCTCACCGTTCAGTATAGATATTATCGACCAGTTTCAGGTTGTGCTTTCCCCATATGATGTTTCATTAGGCGGATTTGCAGGAGGTGGTATCAATGCGGTCACTAAATCAGGTACAAATAAATTGTACGCAACAGCCTATTACTTTTTACAAAATGAAGAGTTATTAGGTAAGACACCTGGTCTGCTGGCAACACGATTGAACCTGCCCGATTCTGCCCGAACAAAATTGGCTGACTTTGGCAAGAAAACATATGGTGCATCATTGGGAGGTCCAATTTCAAAAGATAAACTTTTCTTTTTTGCGAATGTGGAGTTACAGGATGACATTATTCCATTACCGTTTGAATTGGGACAATACACAGCTACCGCAGGAAGAGCTGACGAAGCGAAACTTAATCTACTACGTGATCACCTTATCAATACATATGGGTATGATCCGGGTGGATTTTTATCTACTCAAGATGAATTAGACGGGCTTAAATTATTTGGAAAACTGGATTTCAATATTAATGATAATCACCGCTTGACCCTGCGTCACCAATACACGAAAGCAGAGCAAATTGACCGATTTGCAGGTAGTTCTAATACAATTAATTTCAGTAACAATGGCGTTTACTTTCCTACTACTACAAATTCATCTGCTCTTGAATTACGATCCAGGTTTGGACAGAATACTTCAAATAATTTAATCCTTGGATTTACAAAAGTGAAAGATGACAGAGATGCCATAGGAGGTGATTTTCCTTACCTGTTTATTAATGACGTTTCGAATGGTACCATACGGCTTGGAACCGATGAATTCTCTACAGCAAATATTTTAGAGCAATCCATTTTCACCATCACCAACAACTTTAAGATATATAGAGGTAACCATACCTTTACAATTGGTACGCACAATGAATTCAATTCATTTAACAATATTTTTATTGGTCAGAATTTTGGTACATACAGATTTGCAAGTATAGATGATTTCATCAATGGTGTAAATGCTATTGAGTATGATCGTGCATATTCTCTGGTGGATGAAGTTTCAGGAGATAATACAAAAGCAGCCGCTAATTTCAATGCAATCCAGTTAGGGTTCTATGTACAGGATCAATGGACGATCAATTCTCAATTTACATTGACTGGTGGTCTTCGTCTTGATATTCCTTTGATTACAACAGATCCGGTTTTAGACCAGGTTTTTGCAGATACAGTTGATGTATTTGCTAATGCTTACCCAATCGCTGCTAATGTAACACCAGGTCAGGCACCGGATGGCCAGCTTATGTTTT
>JAYUXX010000424.1:0-7838 GCA_043752765.1 Saprospiraceae bacterium
GAGAGATATTGAACGGTACGTTGCTGACCGAGTTTATGTTCCTGCGATGCAATAGTGGCTTCTTTTTTCTCGGTCTCGTATTGGGTACGCAATTCTGAAATGGCAACATCACTTTCGATTGAGGCTGTACTGTCACGCATATGTCTGGCCTTTTTCTGATAGCGAAGGGCCAATTTATAATCACCCAGATTTTCGTAAATCGAACTGGCGTGCCCATAGTTTTCAGTCAGGTTAGAAATGTCTCCACTTTCTTCCTGCAATTGGATAGTTTTCAACTGGTAGGGTAATGCAGCGGCATAGTCGCCGATCAATAGATTAACTTCTCCCAGGTTAGCCGTAGCTGTGAAAATTCCCCCTAGATAATTTGACTTTTCAGAATTTTCAAGGCATATTTTATAATCAGCAATGGCTTCATCATACCTGCCCAAACGTTTGTATGCATTCCCACGGCAATTGATAATGTCCGCCAGTGAAAAATTCCCTGAATTGAGTGATCGTACGATTGTAAGGGCCTGGTCATAATAGTCCAGGGCCTCCGCATTCCTGCCCATCGCAATACACGCATCACCTGCATGACGAAGAGCGTATGTCATTTCACTTTTGAAATTATTTTTTTTACAGATTTCAATTGCCCGGAGGGCGTACACTAGTGCTTCATCGCTCCTTTCCTGGTTACGCAGATCTTCGGACACCCTGCCCAGCGCGCCTGCAATTCCTTCCTGATCGCCCAATTCTTCCATAACCCGAAGAGCACTCAGATCGGCCTTCATGGCCTCGGCTATTTCCCCTCTTCGTTTGTGTACCCAGGCGATTTTGAAGTTGGTCGTTGCCTGACCCCTTTTGTTACCAACAGCAACATATCCTTCCATGGCTTTGTCGAAAAACATCCTGGCTGAATCCAATTGGGAAAGGTTTGCGTGCATGCGCCCTTGCATTTCGTAAAATTTGGGTTCCCATTCTTTATCATCAATACGTTCAGAGAGGGCAACACCGCGTTTCGCATATCCCAATGCTACCTCAAAGTCAAGGTCAAAAGCAACGTCGGTCAATTCCTTTAGAAGGTCAAGGCGTTTCGCATCAGATTTCTCTGTAGCAAGAAGCCGCTCCAGACTGTCATACGGCATCTCTTGAGAGAATACAAAAATCGTCGGAAGAAGGAGAAACACCTGGGCAAGTATTTTTCTCATAGCTGGTTTTGGTAACATCGTTCATTAATTCATTCGGTCAACCAAAGTCCTGCTTGGGACAAAAAAGACTAAGGCTGGGACAGTCATCAGGGAAAGGTGAAAGAAACTAGTACATCTTTATTCCGGATCACCTGATAAGCGCGCAAGGTAGTAGTTTTCGTTATGCAGTCAATCTTTCTTATTTCTCAAAAGACCAATAAAAGCTCACAAATAGGGTGTAAATGAGTAGCTGACCACCACATGGCGCCGCAGTATTTCTAACCTAAGCTTAAAAGATCATGATAAAACCATTCTTCCCTGCTTCTATCGTCATTGCACTCATGATGGTGTGCGCAATCCTTCATTCCCAGTCTACTTCTGACGACATGCACGTAGCTGTGGCCAGTAATGACGCTGAAGCTGTTGTTGGCTCCTGGGTATTGGAGTCCAAGGAGGAAGTGGTGGTACATTCTATGTTGGGAAATTTGAAACAACCAATTCAGGTCAATGAATACGCCGGTGAGGCTCCTATCAATACAAAAGCTATCGAAATCATGATGGACATGTATGCAGATGATGCTGACAGCGTGTCTAACAATGACCCTGATCTCACTGGCAAAGCGGCCATTCGGAACTATCAGGAAAAGGAATTCGACAATATGGTTAAGGGGATAACCTATTATTTTGAAACTATCGATGTGTTTGGTGATGAAACGGAGGTAACTCAATTTGAAAAAACAATCATTAAAGATGCTCATGGACGAAGTATAGGAAAGGGAAAGTATTTATCTGTATTTAAAAAAAAATAGACAGCCGATAAATGTATATTTGGAAGATCTGCAACAATGACAAAAAGGAATAATGCTGTGCCCAATCGTGACTTTGCATGAAATAGTTGGAGTGGACAGATTCTGGATGTGTTAGCGAAAAATATAGGAAGGATTTTTTAATTTTAGATAATAACGGGTAAGCCGAAAACCGAATAGAGTAGGCAATCAATTTAAAACAATGACCAAATGAAAAATTTATTTATTGCATTACTTGCCCTTGCAGGTACTTATATGCTTCCAACAACAACATTTGCACAGACCAATCAGCAAGTAGCAGATGAAATCATGAACATGGTGAGGGCACAGTGGGCCGCTGACATGGCTGATCCGGGGAACATCAATGTACAGTTTAAAGACATTGCTGACGATTACACAGAGTTTAATGGTGACTATGCAACACGTATCGATGGTAAAGCGGTTCTAACACGAATAACTGAAGCCAATGGCAAAGATCCGGGACGTAGGATGGCAGCTGAAATGTTAAATCCGAAAGTGCAGGTTTATGGAGACGTAGCTATCCTTTCTTACAACTATGCAGGCGTATCCAAAAACAAAGACGGAGAGATGAATCCCGTTCGCGCAAAATCCACACGCGTCTATGCAAAGCAAGGAGGCAAATGGAAATTAGTGCATGCGAATTTTGGTTCTGATCCATTGCCGAAGTAACTCCTGGTGGGATCCAGTTAGCGTAAGCAATTACAAAATTGAATGAAAATGAAAAAACTGATGAAATACATACATCAAATGAGCATTCGGGTATCTCCACTTGCATTCTTGTTTATCATGCCAGGATGTGAATCACCTGATCAACCCGATACGAAAACCAGTATTGCAACTGTTTCTGATCCAATTGAAACGCATGAATACTTCAGTCTTCGTCCGGATACTGAAAAAGCATATGGGTATACACACGCAGTTAAGATTGGTAACGATATTAAAATTTCAGGAGCTGTAAGTATGGACGATGCAGGTGCGCCTACAGCAGTAGGTGATATGTTACAGCAAATGAAAAATTGCTATTCTGATCTGGATAAAGTTTTGAAACATTATGGCTGCACGTTTGATGATGTTGTAGTAGAAAATGTATTTACGACTAACATGCCGGAATTTCTAAAACAATCAGCTTACCGTAATACCATTTATACCAAACAATTTCCAACGGGTTCCTGGCTTGGAGTAAAGGAACTTGCATTGCCGGAGTTTCTCATCGAAATTGAATTGGAAGTGCATAAAGCGAATTGAACTAGTTAATCTTTTGAAAATTCACAAGTGAAAGAACGCCGGTATGGACATCTCTGTGCCGGCGTTTTATTTTAAAATGACCTGATTATTCTTATCTTTCAAACACAAACCAACCATAGATGAAAAATTTACTATTTGTATTTGCTCTCCTGCTTAGCAATGCTAATTTATTAATTGGCCAGGAACATTATCTGCCCATCTCATCCAAGAACAAAGATGCAACGGCAACCTATTATCGTGCACTGACATTGGGTGAGAATGCCCACATTCAGGATTATACAGTTGAAATGAACAAAGCCATAGAAGCAGATCCAGCTCTGTTTGCGGGACATGCCCATCTTGCAATATCAAATGTAGCTTTCGGAAATAATGAAGTTGCTAAAGCGTCTGTTGTAAGGGCTCTGGCTGTTCCTGCACAAAATCTTACACCCGCTGAAAAAATATTGCGTAAGCTAATGGTGAGGTGGGATACAGACCTTACATACAATCCAACTGAGATTATGAATGAGTTAATTGCGACCTATCCAAACACATGGCAGGCGCATGAACTTGCTGCCAATAGTGCTCAATGGATCACAGAAGAACGCGATTCTTCAATTCCTCACTTGCAAAATATGATTCGCCTTCGTCCTAACCACGGATCAGCGTATAATACCCTTGGCTACCATTATATGCGAACAAAGGACATGAAGCAATCCAAAAAAGCATTCAAGAAGTATCTACGTGTAGCTCCGAAGGAAGCCAATGCCTATGATAGTATGGGTGAATATTATTTGACAGTGGAGGATTACAAGAAATCTGCCAAATTTTATGACAAAGCAGCTAGTATGGGAATGGAGTCCTCAAAAGCTCAGGCTGATAAGGCAAGAAGTATGTTTATTAAATAAAAGCGAGAAGCGAGAAATTAGAAATCCATCGCACGGCGATGGTCCCGCCATTTATGAAATGAATAAAGCGGGATAGAAGCCTATCGTACGACGATGGTGCCGCCATTAATGAAATGAAATGAAGCGGGATAGAAACTATTAAACTATTAAACTGACTTAAAATTAACAAATGAAAAAAAATATGGGTAAAGCCGACAAAGTAATTCGAATACTGGTCGCAATCGTTATCGCAGGTTTGTATTTCGCAAATCTAATTTCAGGAACAGCAGCAATTTTCTTATTAATTCTTGCGGGAATTTTTATCCTTACAAGTTTTATGAGTTTTTGCCCGCTGTATTATCCTTTCGGAATTTCCACCAGCAAAAAAGGAGAATAATATTGAATACCAGGAGGCAGTGGTCATTGGGTCAATTGGTGCAGTAGCCGGATTACTTAGCGGTGTACTTGGCTTAGGAGGAGCAATCGTTATAATTCCTGCGTTGGTAATGGTGGTAGGCTTTTCGCAACAAATGGCACAAGGGACAGCTTTAATAATGATGGTTCTCCCCGTGGGTGGATTAGCCGCCTTTCAATATTACCAAAAAGGTTTTGTGGATGTGAAAGCTGCTGTGATTATGGCAATATTCTTTTTTGTTGGAGGCTACCTCGGAGCCAAGTTCGCAACATCTATGCCGCAGGACATTTTGAAAAAAGCATTTGCAGTACTGCTTGTGGGCATTGCTATTAAAATGTGGTTTCAAAAGCAAATTCAGTAGTGTAACAAAAGTAGCTGTCGAGCAAAAAGTAACAACCGAACTTTGCTGCATCAAATAAAGAAAAATGGAAATCAAACAATTTGAAGATAAGAATTTGCTCACTATTCCTACGCTATAATCAGCAATGGAGAAGTGGCCTTGATTGACCCAGCCAGAAATCCTCAACCGTATTATGATTTTTCAAAAAAGCATAATGCAAAAATCACAGCCGTAATTGAAACACATCCACACGCGGACTTTGTTAGCAGTCATTTAGAAATTTACATTACGACCGGAGCAACTATTTATGTAAGCAAATTATTGGCTGCTGAATATGAGCATCAAAATTTTGATAATGCCAATGCAATTATATTAGGCGACATCATCTTAAAATCAATCAATACACCCGGACACTCACCTGACAGCATCAGCATTTTAGCCATTGATGTAAACGGAAAACAACAAGCTGTTTTTACTGGCGATACTTTATTTGTTGGCGATTGTGGCAGACCAGATCTTTGAGAAGAGGCAGGAATAAATGGAGTCGAGAGAGTTGAGTTAGCAAAGCAAATGTTCTATTCGCTTCGCAATAATTTAATGACTTTGCTTGATGATGTGTTGATTTATCCTGCACATGGTGAGGGAAGTTTATGTGGTAAAGAGTTGAGTGAACAAAATAGCAGCACCATAGGTAGAGAAAAAGCGAGTAACTGGAGCTTACAAAAAATAAGTGAGAAAGATTTTATAAAAGAACTTTTGGCCGATCAACCCTTCATTCCAAAATATTTCCCGTTTGATGTTGGTGTAAATAAAAAACGTGCAGATGCGCTTACGACCAGCATTTCAAAAGTGCAGCAAAGAGAACCTATTACTAATGTAGTTGGTGCCAATGAGCTTAATCCTGATATTTTAATTATTGATAGCCAGCCTCAGGAGCAATTCAAAAAAGCACATATAAAAAATGCCATCAACCTAATGCACGGTGCCAAATTTGAAACATGGTTGGGAAGCATTGTAAACCCTGGAGAAAAAATTTATTTGATTGCAGAAAGCGAAAACGTATTAAATGAATTGATTGAACGCACTGCCAAAATTGGGTACGATAAACAAATAGCATTGGCTTTTGTATCGAATTACGGTGATACAGTAATGAAACTTTTTAACAGCGAAGAATTAAAAGATAACAAAGATGCATTTACCATCGTTGATATACGTAATGATGCGGAAGTAAAGACACAAAAAATATTTCCAAATGCAATTCACATTCCATTGCATCAATTAAGAGAACGCATTAATGAAATCCCTACGCATAAACCAATTTTAGTGCATTGTGCAGGTGGGTACAGAAGTGCAGCAGGGAGCAGCATCATAAAATCTAATCTCAACAGCGGAAGGCAGGTGTATGATTTAAGCAAAGCCGTGGCATATTTTCAAAAATGAATTTTATACTAAAATATAAGCTCACTATCATAGGAATAATTACGGGCGCAATTGGCGGTTATTTATATTATCATTTTATCGATTGTGGAAGCGGCGCTTGTCCCATTACATCAATACCTTTGAACAGCACTTTGTACGGTGCAATGATGGGTGGTTTGTTGTTCAATATGTCTCAAAATGAAAAAAAATAAAACAGATAGAAATGAACCTTGAAAAATTATCATGGAAAAGCGAGGCACCATAGTAGATGTGCGAACCACCGAAGAGTTCAGAGGAAGAAATGTTTCGGGTTCCATCAATATTCCTTTGCAGGAATTTGAGAAAAGAATGGATGAGTTGAAAACCCTGGAAAAACCATTGATTTTAATGTTGTGCATCTGGTGGGAGAAGTGGTCAGGTACACAGCTATCTTGCACAATAAGGGATTGAGTGTTTCAATGGTGGTTCTTGGTTAGATGTAAATTATTATCACTCTCAAACATTAAAAAATGAATAATGCAATAAAGAATCTACTAGGCTTTGGTTTAAAAGTAGACTATACCGATTTAATGAGGCAAGGAGGAATTATTTTAGATGTTCGTAACAAAGACGAATATGCAAGTGGGCACATTAAAGGTTTCATTAATATTTCCGTTGGTACACTTAGCAATAATTTAAATAAACTCAAAAAGGATAGGCCGATTATTACATGCTGTGCAAGCGGAATTCGGAGTGGATCAGCAAAAAGTATTTTACTATTAAACGGTTTTACAAAAGTTTACAACGGTGGCGGGTGGATCAGTTTACAAAACAAACTCAGATAAAATGAAGGACAGAAATTTAACCAAATGGACATTCACAAGGGCATTTTATCTCATCATGGGATGTGTCGTTATTATTCAATCTATATTGAGCAATCAATGGTTTGGTGTTGCCTTGGGTGGATACTTTGCGTTAATGGGATTGTTGGCCTTCGGTTGTGCATCCTGGAACTGCTTTGGAGACAATTGTAGAGTGGAACAAAAACAAAAAGCATCTGCAACAATTGAAGAGTAAGAATTTGAACAGGTAAAAACAAAATAAATGGAAAGGGACATTTTCAAAAATATTCAACAACGAATCGCTCATCTTAGTAGATAAGGATGACTATGCACAATGATGAAACTAATTTACAAGACCTTAAAATGCTGATTGGGGAAAGAACGAAAATCAATAAATTTGATATCGATAAAAAATTGATAATAGCAAGGGCCTATCAACTTTGGGATATATCTACACTTCCGCTTTTTAAGAATGGGTAAATGTGGTGGAGGCAATTTAAAATAATTTCTTCAAACAAATATGAGCATATAATTAATCAACATTTAGACAAATGAATAAAAAAATCTTATTAGGTTTTATAACAATCGCAATTTTATTTAACAATTGCAGCAACGGACAAACAAATTCAACAAGCAAGACAAATCTTTCTGCTACCGAGTTTGCAGACAAGATAAAAGAACTGCCAACCGCTACAATTATTGATGTGAGGACACACGATGAATTTTCAAAAGGACATTT
>JAYUXX010000425.1:0-3190 GCA_043752765.1 Saprospiraceae bacterium
AGAGCTACTTTCAAATCTTCCATTTGATTAAGTCTGGCTTTAATCTGGGAATTATTAGCTACGCTTGACTTCAATTCTTTTTTAGCCTCGGCTATACGTCCTTGTAATTCCTCTACTTGCTCTACTTTCGTTTGGAGCTCAACTGTGAGAGTGTCGTTAACCTTGATTTGATCGTCAAAAGAAGTATTTAGAGTTGTTAACTCACCTTCCAGTTGTGTGCGTGTGTTGTCAAGCTGTGTGCTTAAGTCGGTGGCGCGAAGAGAAGCATCATTGTGCCTATTGTAATACATAGCACCAAATGCTATTGCACCAATGAGGAGTACTCCTAAAATGATGGAGGTTATCTTCCATCCTACAACTTTGTCGTTGGAATTTTCGAACTGATTATTTATTTCCGTCATAGTAATTGAAATTTAATAAATGTGATTAGATGAAATTTAAAGCAATAAATCGAGGCGAAACTTATTGAGACTTAGCAATAGAAAAACTGCCTCCCGCATCAAACAATACTCTTCATCCCGATTTCACATATTAACGATGTATTGCAAAAAAGGATTGCTAAAAATTTATCAAATTCTCGTAAGTATTTGGCATTCAAGTAAATATGGTGTAAAAATCAGTGTTATCCGCTTGCAGTAATAGATGGTTTCCGTACACTGTATCGGTGTTTTCCCTGTAAGAAATTAAAGGAAACCTAAGGGTAAATTGAGGATGTCCCGATTTAAAGCAAGTATTGTTAGAACGGTTTCTTTTTTCAGGACTTAATAACTTCCTGGCCGCCTATTTTTAACACGCATGGATACTGGTATTGTAGGTTGGCCCATGGCTGACATTATAAACTGTGAAGATTTTTAAACCTCATCATTTTTAATTCTCAATTAAAAGAAACGGTAGTGAAAATTTCATTTGCTTATGGATTTTCTGCGAGCAAACTTATAAAGCCTGATGAATAATATCAACATTGCTGTCAACAGTATTATTCCAACCAACCCATAAAGCAAACTAATTTGAGTTTTTACAACAGCTAAGAAAACAATTGCCACCAATAGGACAGTAGGCACCTCATTCCACATTCTCAATTGATAACTTGAATAGCTGAAATGACCACGTTTTTGAAGAAGATAGATTGAATGCAGGGAGTAATGATATGCAAAAAGGAGAATTACTATAGCTAATTTGATTTGGAGCCAAACCGTTATTGAAGGAATGAGATATAACAACCATGCACCCAATATTAAGGTGAGTATAGCCGAGGGCCATGTGATACCGAAAAGTAATCTTGTGATCATAATTCCAAACTGGTGATGCAAGATGGATTGTGCAGGCTCGGGTTTATCAGCGGCTTCCCGATTGTAAATAAAAAGTCGTACCAAATAGAACATGCCGCTAAACCATGTAACTATAAAAATTATATGAGCTGCTTTTAGATATAGAAAACCCATTTAAGTTGTTTCCATGATGAGCTCAGAAATAGTTTCGACCCAATCTTCCCGAAAGTTGAGACATGGCACAAGATCAAATGATTCGCCGCCTGCTGCCATGAAGGAAGCTCTTCCTTCTATTTCGATTTCCTCCAGTGTTTCCAGACAATCACTTACAAAAGCAGGACAAACCACGACTAATTTTTTTATTCCCTGTAAAGGAAATTGCTCTAGCAGGCCAGCTGTGTAGGGTGTTAGCCATTGATCACGACCCAAACGTGATTGAAATGAAAAACTGAATTTACCGGATGGGATTTGAAGCTTGTTTGCCACCAACTCTGTAGTTTTTTTTATCTGGTGCCGATAGCAAAAATCATGGGCCGCTGAAGATATATCACAACAGTTTTCACATTTTAAACAATGTGTTCCTGTTATATCGGTTTTTTTAACATGCCTTTCAGGAATACCGTGGTAGCTGAATAAAATATGATCGTAGTCTTTTGTCAGATGTTGACGGATACTTTCAGATAAGGCATTTATATATCCTGAATGATTATAAAAAGGTTTTACGATTAACAAAGAGGATCGATACAATCCTTCCAAGTGAGATTTGCTTACATGTTCTACAGCTGTTTCGTAGCTGCTCATTGCATAATGAGGATATAATGGCAATAGTACGATTTCCTCAATCTCCGGATTTTCATTATGGATTTGAGCCAGGGCGGAGGCTGGAGTAGGATTGGCATACCGCATACACATATAAGTGGGCAGACCGGTATTTCGGTGTACAAGTTGAGTGAGTTCTTTGGTAATAAGGATTAAAGGGGAACCATCCTTTTTCCAGATTGATTTATATTTTTCTGCGCTTTTAGGAGCTCTGAATGGAACAATAATTCCTTTCACCAACAGAAAACGTAATAAGTGAGGAATATCTATTACTCTCTCATCCATTAAAAACTCATTGAGATAGTTTTTTACATCTTTCACCTGATAAGAAAGTGGTGAACCTAAATTGGCCAGTAGGATTGCCCGCTTAATCATTTTGTATTTTATTTATTTTGAAACTTCGGACTGCAGAAATCGTTTTTTCAATATCTGAACTGGTCAGTGCATGACTTAAAAACCAACTTTCATATGCTGATGGAGGTAAGTATATTCCTTCATCCAGCATATGGTGAAAAAACTGGTTAAACAAAAGAATATCACATTGGGCCGCAGATTCAAAATCTCTTACAGGATGTTCTCCAAAATGTAAGCTGATCATACTCCCTATTTGATTAATACTGTGCGCTATCCCTAATTCAACTAATGCATCATGCAAACCTATTTTTAAAAGCATAGCCTTTGAGTCCAGTTCCAAATAAATTGCAGGATTGTCATAGAGGACTTGCAGGGTTGTTAATCCAGCGGCAACGGCCATAGGATTTCCGCTGAGTGTTCCTGCCTGGTATACGGAACCGAGAGGAGCAATGTGTTGCATTATTTCTTTTTTACCTCCAAACGCACCTATTGGCATTCCACCTCCAATTACTTTTCCATATGTAATCAAATCAGCATCTATTACCATTCTTTGTTGTGCCCCACCCGGAGCCAATCGAAACCCTGTCATCACTTCATCAAAAATGAACACACTTCCGTGATCATTACACAAAGATCTCAGGCCCTCAAGAAACCCAGGCTCAGGAAGGATACATCCCATATTACCTGCAACTGGCTCAATGATGATAGCTGCTACTTCGCCTTTATTCGACTCCATCAAACCTTTGACC
>JAYUXX010000426.1:0-7794 GCA_043752765.1 Saprospiraceae bacterium
TGCATCATTTTTTTCGCGAATGTAAATTTCATTTTACATAAAATTCAATCCTAACCTTCCTTAATTTCGAATTTTAAATAATTGTAAAATCATTATTAGAGTTTAATTTTATTTAACAAATCAATTGCAATTGCGCTACAATGCCTGCAAACAATAGAGGAGATTAGCTCATGGCACACGAATGTCTATTGCGAAACAACACAAAACATATTAAATTATTTGTCATACAATAGTTAAACTAAGGGCAAAGATTTTACTATTATATAAAATCAATATTGCAGGCTTTCAAAGTTTGTTGTTCCACTTTTGCACTGTCATATAGAATCTATTTCCATTCTGGAAGATTCTTCATTGCGTCATGCACATAAAACCAACAAGCTTATGAAAGCAATCTTACGGAACAACACATTCTTGCTCCATTCTATTTATCAACGATCACGACTTTGGTTGTGGGTATTCATTATGGCTGCTTCTACAGCCACTTCTTTTGCTCAGCAGGAAGTAAAAGGCATTGTCAGAGATGCCAGTAATGAAGAACCTCTTCCTGGCGTAAACGTCATGCTAAAAGGCACAGGCACGGGAACCGTTTCAGATCTGGATGGAAACTTTTCATTGAAAGCAAAGCCGGGTGATACACTCGTTATTTCATTTCTTGGATTTTTGACCACCGAAGAAACGGTAAATGGTAGTCTGCTGGATATTAATCTGGAAAATGATGTCAAGTCACTTGACGAACTTACTGTAACCGCTCTGGGAATTAGTCGCGAAAGCAAATCACTTGGATACTCTGTAGCTGAAATTGATGGCGAATCTCTAACACAAGCAAGAGAAACCAACCTAATGTCTGCCCTGTCCGGCAAAATAGCGGGCGTGCAAATTGTAGGTAATCCTTCCGGTATTGGAAGCAGCTCACGCGTTACGATTAGAGGCGAGCGCTCCCTTAATATCAATAACAATCAGCCACTGTATGTAGTGGATGGTGTACCAATCTCTAATCAGTTTTTTGGATCATCCGGTGGACCAACCGGTAGAAATCAGGATGTCGATTACGGAAATGGTGCAGGGTTTGTCAATCCCGATGATGTTGAAACTATCACTGTGCTTAAAGGTGCGAGTGCAGCTGCATTATATGGTTCCCGAGCTAATAATGGTGTAATCGTGATTACAACGAAAGCAGGTAAAGGCAGTAAAGGTATAGGCATCTCAATAAACTCTACACTAAGTTTTGAAGATATCCTGAGATTACCTGACTATCAAAATGTTTATGGCCAAGGTTTGAATGGAGAATTTGATTTTAAAGATGGAAATGGTGGTGGACTCAGAGATGGAGTAGATGAAAACTGGGGTCCGGCTATGAATGGTCAACTATTAAATCAATTTGACGGAACTACTTCCAATGGTTTCCGTGGAGGAGATGTTGGAAACCTGAATACACAAATTGGACCTGTTGATCTTGCACGCCAATTAGAAGCCAGAGGAAACATTAACCCTACTCCATTTGGCCCGCTTCCAGACAATGTGAAAGACTTTTTTGAGACAGGTAATACGTTTACAAACAATGTGGCTTTATCAGGAAGCAATGATGCAGGCCATTTCAGAATGTCATTTACAAACCTTGATCAAAAAGGTTTTATTCCAAATACAGATCTTAAACGTAATACGGTTTCCTTCGCAGGAGGATATAATCTTGCCAGCTGGTTAACCGCAGATGTCAACATCAATTATTTAAATAACATCAGTAACAATCGTCCTAACTTAAGTTACGGAACAGAGAACCTGATGTATCTTTTTAATTGCTGGTTACCACGAAGTGCGAATACAGCTACGATGAGAGATTACTGGCAGGCAGGTCGTGAAGGATTGAATCAATTTGGTTTCAATTATAACTACCACGATAACCCATATTTCAATGTATATGAAAACACCAACGGTCAATCGATCAATCGTGTTTTTGGAAATGCAGCTGTGACGTTTAAATTAACGCCTGAACTTAAACTTGCAGTACGAAGTGGTACTGACTTTAGTGATGAATTTAGAGATAGAAGGCGTGCTTATTCGACTCAACGATATCCGTTAGGAAGTTACAGAGAAGAAAAAATCAGATTTGAAGAAAGGAATACAGACGCATTACTCTCCTGGTCCAAACCCATTTCCGAAGACTTAGATTTTGATATTTCATTAGGTGGAAACCAGATGCGTCAAAAACGTAATCAGTCAGACATCAGTGCCCCGGAACTTGCAGTACCTGGAGTTTATTCACTAAACAATAGCCGCGTAGCGCTTCAATCAACCACTTTCCGTTCGCAACGCCGCATCAACAGTTTGTATGCAACTTCACAGTTTGGGTATAAAGATTTTCTATATCTGGAATTATCAGCCAGAAATGACTGGTCAAGCACATTACCGAAAGATAATAACAGCTACCTGTACTGGTCTTCTAATCTTGGTCTTGTATTCTCTGAGTTTATGAATCTGAGTAACAGCTCTGCCCTTTCTTTTGCAAAACTTAGACTTGGTCTTGCACAAGTGGGAAATGACACAGATCCTTACCAGTTACTTGCAGTTTTTAATGCTCAGCAAGCAGTCTTAGGTTCTCCAGCCTATTCAGAATCAAGTTTAATTCCAAACGCCGATCTTAAACCCGAAATATCAAAGTCGATTGAAGTAGGATTTGATTTAAAGTTTTTCAACAACAAAGTTGGATTGGATGCAACGTATTACAGAACCAATTCGAGAAACCAAATCATTGCAGTACCACTTTCTAATACAACCGGTTATACAGCCCGTCTCATCAATGCCGGTGAAATCCTAAATAATGGTGTTGAAGTTGTTCTTCATCTTTCTCCATTGACGTCGAAGAATGGACTCAACTGGGATATTGATCTCAACTGGTCAATGAACAGAGGTAAAGTAGTTCAATTGTATACTGATCCTGTCTCGGGTCAGGAAATAAAGAACTTTGTAATGGCTAACCGGTATATCACTGTTGAAGCTCGCAAAGGTGAGCGAATGGGTGATATGTATGGAGTTGGGTATCGAAGAGTGAGTTCTGATCCGACTGATAAATATTATGATCCTACCGGAAATTTCGTCGGACAGATCGTTTACAACCAGGCAGGAAAACCACTTGCAACATCTACCCGAATTAAATTAGGTAATTACAATCCTGATTGGATGGCAGGTATCAATAACACCTTTAGTTTCAAAGGTCTTTCACTTGGATTTTTATTTGATTACCGATCTGGAGGAGAAATCTATTCGCATACACAAACTGTAGGACGCGAAGGTGGAACGATTAGTGAAACTCTTGAAGGTCGCGCGAATGGTTATGATTTATCACTACCCGAAAATGGTGTCATCGGAGAAGGTGTTGTTCCCATCGTTGATGGATCAGGCGTAATCACAGGATACACGCCGAATACTGAAAAACTTTCTTCAAGAGAATGGCATACTACAATAACTCTGGGCCGCAGCCTGGTTGAACCTATGATTTTCGATGCAACTTTTCTCAAACTTCGCGAAATGAGATTGGGTTACACTTTTCCAAATCGTTGGTTAAGCAAATATGAAATACGTGACCTGAGCATCTCTATTGTTGGAAGAAATCTGGCACTTTGGACAGATGCACCACACATTGATCCTGAAACCGCTTCTACTTCAGGTGGAACTGTTATACCGGGTGTAGAATCTGTGGCTCTTCCTTCTACAAGAAGTTTTGGAGTTAATCTGGGACTACGTTTCTAACAAGCCGGTGAATCAAAATAGTGTACACATCTTCAAAAATAAAATCATGAAATCAATATTATCTATAGTAGCACTGGCATCCCTAATGTTTGTCATTGGCTGCACAAAAGATTTTGAAAACATTAATACAAATCCAAATAGCCCAATTACGGTCACTCCGGATCTCATATTGCCACAAGTGCAGCGTGATATGATGAACAGACTTCTTTCAGACTCATGGGGCATTGGAAATATCGTAATCCAGCATACTGCCAAAAACCAGTTTGTGAACGAAGACCGTTATCTGTGGGGAGAAAAAAACGGACTTTGGGATGCTACTTATGACAACCTTCGCGATCTGAACATCATCCTACAGATTGCAGAAGCTAATGGCCAAAATAACGTAAAAGCCGTAGGATTGATCATGAGAGCCTGGATGATCTCTTTGGTTACAGATGCATACGGTGATGTACCTTTTTCAGAAGCTATCAAAGGAAAAACAGATGGGATCTACTATCCGAAATACGATACGCAGGAATCCATTTATAATACCATGTTGAGTGATCTGAAATTTGCAAGTGATTTAATTGGTACCTCTGGAGAATCAATTGGTGGTGATAAAATTTATGGTGGAAACCCGGATAAGTGGAAAAAACTTGCAAATTCTCTACGCGTCCGCTATCTCATGCGCATATCATGCAAGCGTGATGTTAGCGCCGACCTGAGCGAGATCTTCAACAATCCTGCACAGTATCCTACTTTCACAAGCAATGCTGACAACGCTGTTTATACATATGCTGCATCCAACCCGGACCAGTATCCGAATTTCTCTGAACGGATTGGATCATTCAACGAATTTCGCGCCAGCAAGACTTTAGTAGATACGCTTCAGAATTACAATGATCCGCGTGTCAACATATTTTTTCGTCCTACTCCAAGCACCTTTGGTACAGACTCTTCTTTCATTCGGGGTATACCTAATGGATTAGATGATGTCACGGCTCAGACCATCTATGGTGGTCAACAATTCCATTCACAAATTGGAGAATTGTTTTATGAAAAAGCTGTTTCATCCTCTGGACTTACAATTGCCAAAGGTGTGATTATGACATATTCAGAACTTCAGTTTTTATTTGCTGAAGCTGCACAAAAAAACCTGATTAGTTCAAATGCCGGAGACTTGTATCAGAATGCAGTCAATAGTTCATTTGCATTTTATGGTTTAACTCCACCCGTCGATTATTTTAATAATCCTGAAGTTGCATTCACAGGTAGCCAGTCAGATTTGTTGCGGAAGATTGGTGTTCAGAAATGGATATCACTTTACTTCACAGGTCTAGAAGCATGGTTTGACTGGCGCAGAACAGGTTATCCTGCTTTATTACCTTCTGTAGATAATCAAAACGGAGATAAAATCCCTGTTAGATATATATACCCTTTCATCGAGCAATCTATTAATGGTGTTAATCGTACGGAAGCAGTGACTCGTATGGGCGGTGATGATATCAACACCCGGATGTGGATCCTTTGTTAATCTGAATTTTATATGTTCCTCATACAATTTTAATTTTTGAATACCGGCTGACTCATGAGAAGGTCAGCCGGTACGTTTTTGAATTCAGCTTTCTCTTCAAATAAATCAAAAATGAAAATCCTCATTCCACTTATACTCGTTTTGATATCGGTTCCTCTATCAGGATACACACAAAACAAAACCTCTAATGTTGTACTCATCACTCTCGATGGGTTTAGGTGGCAAGAGCTTTTTGGTGGGGCGGTAGATACCTTAATGAATGATATGGTCTTCGTTAAGGATACTTCAGAACTTCAGCAGTTATTTGGTGGTACTTCACCGAGAGAACGAAGAGAAAAACTTCTTCCCTGGTTTTGGTCTGAATTCGGAAAGAATGGCCAGATTTATGGTAATCGTTTATATGACAACAATGTCAATTGCACGAATATTCATTGGTTTTCCTATCCGGGCTACAATGAAATTCTCACAGGATACACGGATCCATATGTAGACTCCAATGATAAAAAATATAATCAAAATGAAACTGTGTTGGAATGGCTCAATAATAAAAAAGAGCTAACCGGAAAAGTGGCAGCTTTTGGCTCATGGGACGTTTTCAATTATATCATCAACGACAAACGCAGTGGCATTCCCGTCAATGCGGGTTATGATACTGCTGAAGGTCCATCGCTGACACCTAAAGAAAAAGTTTTAAACGAGATACAAGGTCAATTCCTAAGTCCATGGTCAGGTACCCGGTTTGATGCTTTCACACATGGATATGCCATGGAATACATGAAAAAAAATCATCCACGCATCGTATATATTTCATACGGGGAAACAGATGACTACGCACACGATGGCAAATACGATCGATATTTGAAATCCGCTCGTCAAACTGATAAATTCATCCAGGAAATCTGGGAATACTTGCAACAAGACAAATTTTACAAGGACAAAACAACTTTGCTCATAACGTCAGATCATGGAAGGGGAAGTTCTCCTAAAGCGGAATGGAAAAGTCATGGCAAAATATATAAAGGTTCCCCAGCTATTTGGATGGCGGCACTTGGACCAGATACTCCCGCATTAGGAGAAGTAAAAGAGAAAGGACAACGATTCCAGAATCAGGTAGCCAAGACTCTCGCTCGATTACTGAATTATGAATATGTGAATAAGGAAGAAGTGGGTTCTACGATGGGCGAGATGATTCGCTCCTGATTTCAATGCTGAAGCTGGACAAATACGACCTCATTATCGTCGGGGGTGGCGTGCTGGGTACATTCTCAGCTTACCATGCTTTACGTTCAGGAAAATCAGTTGCATTAATTGAGAAAAATAAAATTCCCCAGGAAGCTACCGTGCGGAATTTCGGACAAATCGTACCCTCTGGGTTATCTCATGAATGGAAAAAATATGGACTGAAAAGTCTTGAAATTTATAAGGAATTACAATCCATTCAGGATTTTTCAATCCGTGAGTTTGGGAGTCATTATATAGCTTCATCGGATGATGAAGTAACTCTCCTTCATGAACTTTCTGCAATCGATTCTCAGGCAGGTTATAATTCAAAACTTATCACGGCAACCGATGCCTGTAAACATTTACCAGGTCTTAAATCCCAATACTGTAAAGAGTCTCTTTTTTACCCGGACGAAATCTCGGTCGATCCGCGAAGAATGATTCATCTGGTCTTAAATTACTTGATTGAAAGATTCCAGTTGGATTATTTCCCATACACTATCGCTCAACACTTTGATTTTGACCAGAATTCAGATTGCCTGATCACTACAAATTCTAAACAAGAAATATGTGGCGAGCAACTTCTTATTTGCAATGGCTCTGAATTCCAGCTTCTATTCCCCGAACACTATCAAAACGATGAAACCGAAGCTGTAAAAATCCAGATGCTCATCACAAAGCCTCAACCATCACTCCGGTTAAGGGGAAATATTCTGACAGGTCTTTCAATCAGACGCTATGAATCTTTCAGAGAATGTCCGTCTTACCAAAGGATAAAAGATACAGCCGGTCTAGATCCAAGGATTTCAAAATGGGGTATCCACATCCTCTTCAAACAAACTGATTCGGGACAAATTATTATCGGGGACTCCCACCAGTATGTAAGCGCTCACGACAAAGAAGATCTTGGGTTTGATACGGAACATGAGATCAATGAATATATACTTGAATTAGCCAATGAGATTTTTGATTTAGAAACTTCTCGAATCGATTCAACTTGGCTTGGAATATATTCCCAGGCGAAGCAAAAAGACATTATAACCAAACGTATTGAAGGGAAAATACACATTCTTAATGCGATTGGCGGAAAGGGCATGACAGCCGGACCCGGGTACACTTATTATCATACTCAAAAATTATTTGGCAATGATTAAAATGGCAGTGTTTGATATGGCCGGTACAGTCATTGACGAACAGAATGTAGTTTATAAAACATTACATGAAACACTGATCGAATCAGGGGTTCAAACAGATTTTGAAACCGTTTTAGCGCTTGGAGCAGGTAAGGAGAAAAAAAATGCTTTAACCGATATTGT
>JAYUXX010000427.1:0-3175 GCA_043752765.1 Saprospiraceae bacterium
ATCCATTTCCCCACAGCACATTCATACTGAGATACCAATGGTATTTCATCAACATCTATTCCATACAGAATGGAACGGAGCTTGGATTTGAACAGAAGATGTTTAGCTCTTGCCTGTTCAAAATCTAATTTAATATACTCGGTCTTGTTCTTTTTTTCCATTGGATTCACTGAGAAAAACCACCGCCACAGATCTATGTTTGCGCGTGTCTAAGCCATAATAAAATGCAAATAGAACGACGGAAGATCGAACGACCTCCATTCTATTTCCTTTTTTTCCGGTTTCCATTTTGCCCTGATCCCTTTATTTTTCCTTCCTTGCTTCTACCCAGTTTTTAATATACTCATAGGTCAGCGATTTTGGTCTCTCCAGTGGAAGTGCCAGTATACGACTCCAGCATAAAGAAGCCAGCACGCCTAAAGCGCGTGAAACAGCAAAGAGAACAGTATAATAGTTGTATTCTTTCAATCCATAATGAACCAGAATAGCGCCCGAGTGAGCATCCACGTTCGGCCATGGATTACTTACTTTACCAAGGTTGCCAAGTACCCTTGGAGCAATTTCAAAAACCTTCCATACAATTTGAACGATGTCATCATCTGCCATGTGTTTGGAAGCAAATGCTTGCTGAGCTAAAAACCTTGGATCTGGTTTTCGCAACACAGCATGTCCGTAGCCTGGAATAACTTTTCCTTCTGCTAGCGTAGCACTGATATATTGTTCTATCTGTTCTGCCGATGGTTTACTCGTCCCGATAGATTCTACCATTTCAAATATCCATTTGATTACTTCCTGATTGGCTAATCCATGTAAAGGACCTGCTAATGCATTAATCCCGGATACGAATGAATAGTAGGCATCACTTAAAGTCGAACCCGCAAGATGAACCGCATGAGCACTCGCATTTCCACCCTCATGATCTGCATGAATGGTCATGTAAAGTCGCATCAGACTGTGGAAATTTGGATCTTCATTTATGCCCAGCATATGCGCAAAATTGGAAGCCCAATCCAACTGATCATCAGGAGGAATTTGTTCATTTCCATGAAATGCTCTGCGGTATATATATGCTGCAACCTGAGGTAAGCATGCAATGAGATTCATCGCATCTTCATACGTAGCATCCCAATAATCACGCTTATTCATGCCATCAGCATATTGACGTGCAAATACGCTCTTGTTTTGCAAGGAGAGAACCGCGATACCCAGTTGTGTCATTGGGTGCGTATCGGATCCCAAACTATCCAACACTTTCCAGGTTTGCTCGGGTATTTCTCTTCGTCTTTCCCACTCATCGCTCAGCCATTTGACATCCTCTTCTGTTGGGAGGTCACCCGTCAGCATCAGCCAAAACAGTCCCTCTGGAAGTGGTTCTCCACCACGAGAGGGAAGATGTATCTTGAGTTCCGGGATAGAGTACCCTCTGAAGCGGATGCCTTCTTCAGCATCTAGAAGGGATGTTTCCCACAGCATACTTTTAATTCCACGCATCCCACCGAATACCTGACCAATTGTCACCTGGTCAATGATCGTGGTGCCATTTTCCTTGTTGAAGGTCTTCATTTCGGCAATATGGCTCATTGCCTTGTTATAGAAAGCGGATTTAAGTCTGTCCATGGAGATGTCAAAAAAGTAGTTAAATGTACTGTCTGGCTAAGGTAGTATTGATTTTCGATTTTCGATTTTGGATTTTCGATATATGGAGACTGTCAATTCGGAAAGAATCAGCCGGGAATCCTTTATTGTATGGATATAAACTATGTGACCCTGCCTTAGTTTTCGAAACAACGAGATTATATAGTGGTTCATAAGGATTAGATCAAAGGTTCTGGACAAGCGAATAGGTTTATTTATCCATATGGACTTTTATGGATTAAAATCTGGAATCTAAAATCTGGAATCTAAAATTCCACATCCTGAATACCTTTGTGTAATGATTGCCATAGAGAATGTCCTGATCAGTGATGATGTGGTGAAAGCAAAGTTTGTCTGTGACCTTGACGCTTGTCTTGGTGCTTGTTGCTGGGAAGGCGAGTGGGGAGCACCCCTGCTTGAAGCGGAAATAGACATTATCGAATCTGTTTGGGATAAAGTAGCACCGTTGCTAACCGACGAGTGTAGAAAAGCTGTCAAAAAGCAAGGTTTTGGAACTCATTATGGTGATGAAGGAGAAGTTTTGGGCACCCCGTTAATCAAAAATGGGGCATGTGCTTACCTTATCTGGGACGGGAAAGGAATTGGAAAATGTGCGTTTGAGGTAGCTCATGCGGAGGGTATTATTGATTGGCCTAAACCCATTTCCTGCCATCTCTATCCGATCCGGGTAAAATATCGGAAAGATGGGTCCCAAACCTGGAATTACAATCGCTGGAATGTATGCGCACCTGCCTGCAAGAATGGGAAAAGACTTGATGTACCTCTTTATAAATTTTTAAAAGGTCCTATCGTTCGTGCCAAAGGAGAAGAGTTTTATGCCCAATTAGATGCATGTTCTGAGGGAGTTGATTGATTGAAAGACATCCTGGGTGGACAGCAAATAAATTCCTCCCAAGGTGTAAAACGGAGCTCTAAATAATCCTTTCTATTATCTGATAGCTAGATTGTCACCTCAAGAATGATGGCCAGAAAAATTTACCTTTAAAATGAAATCGAAGCTTACGCAGCTGCTCTGACTTATGCCATACCCATATTCCACTTTTTGATAGGATTACAGGCTTTTATTTCATGGCGAATGGGGATGAAAATAAACCGTGGTCCGGATATGATATCAAGCCTTGGATCAGGTATTTCAAATATTGTAAAAGATGTTCTGGGACTTACGATCATCATTGTGACTTATGAGTGGTTAGTCACTCGCGTTTCTCTTTTTAAAATTGAAAATGTCTGGTATGTATATTTCCTTGCTTTTATTGCAAAAGATTTTGCCGGTTATTGGATCCATCGGTTAGAACATACAATTAATTTTTTGTGGAACCGGCACATAATTCATCACAGCAGTGAAGAATTTAATCTTTCTTGTGCACTGAGGCAAAGTATTTCGGAGGTGTTTTCATTTGTTTCCATATTTCTACTTCCGGCCGCTTTAATAGGCATTCCTGCAGAAGTAATTTCAGTCATAGTGCCGATTCAATTGTTTGCACAGTTTTGGTATCATACAAGATTGATTCACAAAATG
>JAYUXX010000428.1:0-7724 GCA_043752765.1 Saprospiraceae bacterium
ATCATCCCATGCGAAAGAGATTTGTGGCCACTCATCCGATGTGGGGTACGGAGTATAGTGGGCCTGAGGCGGCCGTGAAAGATGCGTTTATAGGCAGGGCTTGTGTCATTTGTGAAAAAGAAATAAGCGATGTAACGGCTGTTGAAAAAACAGAAGACTTGTACCGCCAGCTAGGAATGCATATGATCTATATGGCTGCAGATGAGCATGACATGCATGCTGCTTATGTGAGTCATATTTCGCACATCACATCCTTTGCATTAGCTAATACTGTATTAGAAAAAGAGTGAGAAGAAGATACAATTTTTGAATTGGCCAGAGGTAGTTTTGAAAGTACTGTTCGATTAGCAAAAAGTAATCCCGCCATGTGGGCGCCTATCTTTATGCAAAACAGGGAGAACGTTTTAGATGTATTAAATGAACATATCTCACAACTGCGGAAGTTTAAATCATGTTTAGAGAAAGAGAATTATCCTTATTTAGTGGAATTGATCGAACATGCAAATAAGATAAGTAAAATCATTAAATAATTTTTTAAAAACAATTCTTCAAATGAATATTGCATGTTAGGAATAGAAGATAATGCAAGAGATCGTACTCAAAAGGCATGGAACAAAAGGCCATTGATCATCAGTGGGCCATGTAGTGCTGAGACAGAAGAGCAAGTGATGGAGACGGCACAACGCTTGGCGGCTATAGGGAAAGTTGATATGTTGAGAGCTGGCATTTGGAAGCCACGTACTAAGCCTGGTATGTTTGAAGGAATCGGCACCAAGGGCCTACCTTGGTTGCAACAGGCAAAAAAATTAACCGGTCTTCCGGTTACTGTTGAAGTGGCAACAGCCAAACAAGTAGAAGATGCACTCCATTTTGGAGTGGATGTGTTGTGGATTGGTGCGCGGACCACTGCAAATCCTTTCAGTGTTCAGGATGTGGCAGATGCGCTACGCGGTGTAGATGTGCCGATATTGATCAAAAATCCCACTAATCCTGACCTTGAATTGTGGATAGGTGCTGTGGAACGTGTAGCTCTTTCCGGAATAAAGCAAATTGGGTTAATTCATCGAGGATTTTCTACGTATGGCAACACGGAGTACCGCAATCCTCCGATGTGGCACCTGGCCATTGAAATGAAACGTCGACATCCTGGCATGATCATGATCAACGATCCTTCGCATATCTGTGGTCGTCGTGATATTTTGCAGGAGGTTGCTCAACGTGCCATTGACCTGGATTTCGACGGATTGATGATCGAAAGCCACATCATGCCCGACGAAGCTTGGAGCGATGCGTTGCAACAAGTGACACCGGAAAGACTGAAAGAAATGCTGGACCAAATTATTTGGAGAAAAGATGATGTCAACTCAGAAGAATATCACGCAGCACTGGAAGTTCTACGTCAGCAGATAAATCATCTGGATGATGAATTGATGGAGATACTTAGTCAACGAATGAAAGTAGCAGAGAAAATAGGCATGTACAAACGAGATAATAATATTACCATACTTCAGACAGTGCGATGGAATGAAATACTCGATAGGGCATTCCTTAAAGGAGACAGACTGGGACTTAGTAAGGATTTTGTGACAAAGTACGTGGATGCAGTTCACATGGAAAGCATCAATCATCAGCAGAAGATTTTTGATGCATAAACTTTCCCATATTCCTTGCAATCACTAAGAAGCTTACGGAATAAATGTTTGAAATAGTCGGAGTCATGGCACTGATTAAATTCAAAATTGCGAAGTAAATATCATTGATGTGTCGAATTGTCACGCATTCCACTTTAAGCATTCGTCTCCAAATCCATCTTAGAATTTAGTTAAAAAAACCTTGGATCTGCTTTCAAGCTTTAAACATCAGGTACGCTCCGGGAGGTGTTTTAAGGCAGGATATGTTGATAAAGGCGAAAAAAGTGAGTACGGATTCATGGAAGACCTGTCTATATAATGAACCCATTCGCTGATTTGAGGCTGCTCTCCATCTTTTTTACTTAACTTTGATCTCCTAAATGTTCTGAAAATGAGTCATTTTTTGTTTTTAAGTCTGCCTGGTGGCATGGAATGGATCATCATCCTTTTCGTGGTTTTACTGTTGTTCGGGGGTAAAAAAATTCCTGAATTGATGCGTGGCCTTGGAAAAGGGATCCGGGAATTTAATAGTGCCCGTAGCCATATTGAAACCGAGATCAAAGAAGGGATGCGGGAATCGGACCGGAAAGCTATTGAGGATAGCAAAAAAGAAGCTGGATCGGTTTAATTCCTTTAACTGGACTGATTTCTTCCTTTTCTTCAGATTCTACTAGTTTTATTCTTATAAATTTTTAGGGGTTTAATCTTTTGTTAATTCACCTATTGTTATAATACATCAGTGTGTGCTAAAACGTCTTACTTAGAACCGGATGCTTTTGCAAACCCATTTTAATCAACCTCACATGAAATTTAAATTTATCTTTTCTCTCTTTGTTGTTTTTTCATCTTCACTTCAATTGATGAACGCCCAGAAATTTGGACACATCAATTCTGCTATGATTATACAACAACATCCTCAGGTAGCTGCGGCAAATGTTCAGCTGGAATATTTTCAGAAGGTAGTTTCAGATTCGTTTGCTCTCAAGGTGAAAGCTTTCGAAGTCAAGTATGAGAGTTTTCTCCAGCAGTCCAATAGCGGTTCGTTATCTCAGGTTGTAGCGGAAACCAAACAAAATGAATTGAAAGCAGAGCAACAGGAACTGAGTACAGAAGAGCAACAACTCCAGTTCAGATTTATGCAGAAAAGAGAAGCTTTGCTTAAACCCATATTATCTGAAATCGATGGCATCATCCAGACCATGGGCAAGGAAGGCAGCTATACGATGATCTTCGATACAAGTGTTGCAGGAGCTCTTCTGTGGGCGCAGGAAAGCGATGATCTCACCGAAATGGTGAAAGCAAAATGTATGTTGAAGCAATAGATTTTGCGCTTTATTTTCTTGCCGAATCCGAAACTTTTTTCCACGGAATCACACCCACGTAATATCCATTATCCGATATTAAAGCGAGGGGAATTTTATGATGTTGCATAAATGCATACAATTGCCCAAGCTGCGTATCAGGAGGAACCACCGCAGGAGAAGGAATAACATATGCATCTATGAGGCTGTCGGAATTGGTAGTTACATTTTTTGAATCTAAGAAATCACGGGTAATATAACCTGCAGGGATACCCGGACGTGACCAGACAATAAAGCTTTCACCTTTCAATGGTTTTGCTAATTCTTTCGCAGCATTCATTGTCTGACCAGTAAAGAAAATGTGTTCGATGGGCTCCATTAAATCCGAAGCTTTTACTTTAGTCAGGTTTGTTTGTCGTTGCAGCATCAGATTTTCCTGGCGTGCAGCAAAAAAGATAAACACTCCGATCAATGTCATGATTGGCTGACTCGTGTAAATACCCCATCCAAACATTCCGATAGCAATTGCTTGTCCTGCATAGGAAGCAATTTGTGTAGCCTTGCCTCTCTCCATCCGAAGCGAAAGTAAACTTCGCAGAATCCTGCCCCCATCCATCGGGAACGCCGGAATCAGATTGAATACCCCCAGGTAAGCGTTGGCCTTCAGCAATACTTTAAAATAATTACGTGTTTCCTCAATACTCCAGAATGATGGCGAGAATAAGGGTAAAATTTCTCCTCGGACAAGGAGAAATCCTAATGCGATAATCAGGACAATCACAAAATTGACTGCCGGACCCGCAACTGCAACCCAGAATTCCTGTCCCTTTCCTTCGGGCATTCGTTCAAGCCTTGCAATACCTCCAATAGGTGTCATGATAATGTCAAACGTTTTTACTCCAAATCTCCTAGCCATCAATGCATGACCGAATTCATGCAGAATAACACAAAAGAAAAGACTGAGTACAAACCCAAGTGTGATCAATAAAACAACAGGCTGAAATCCATTTCGACTGGCTTCGAAAGAGAAATACAGTAAAAGTAACCCAAAGCTCCAATGGATTTTGACAGGAATTCCTGCAAAACTGGCAATACGGAGGGATCCCTTCATCAGGTCAGAAGATACAAATTAGAGAGAAGGATGTTTTCAAATCAGGCGCCGTTCATTAAAGCAGGCATGGGTTGATAAAGTTCACCTTTCAATATTGCTCTGGAGATCACTAACCTCTGAATTTCACTTGTGCCTTCATAGATTTCAGTGATTTTAGCATCACGCATCAGACGCTCTACATGATATTCTTTCACATATCCATAGCCTCCATGGATTTGTACAGCTTGAACGGTGTGTTTCATGGCAACTTCCGAAGCAAACAATTTGGCCATGGCAGCAACATTACTATAATCCTGTCCCATGTCTTTGATCATAGCGGCCCGGTACACAAGTAGACGTGCAGCTTCGATCTCAGTGGCCATATCTGCGAGTTTAAACGCAATCGCCTGATGATTGATGATGGATTTTCCGAAAGCCTCTCTTTCTTTTGCATATTTCAATGCAAGATCATAAGCTCCTGCGGCAATTCCTAAAGCCTGGGCAGCAATTCCGATCCTTCCCCCATCAAGCGTAGACATCGCATACTTAAATCCAAATCCATCGGGACCAATTCGATTCTCTTTCGAAACGATAACATCACTATACATAATGGAATGTGTATCCGATGCCCGAATGCCGAGTTTGTCTTCCTTTACGCCAATGGCAACACCCGGCCAGGATGCCTCTACGATGAGTGTATTGATACCTCTATGTTGTAATTCGATATGGCTTTGCGCCATGACCACATGAACAGATGATTTTCCTCCATTCGTGATCCAGTTTTTTGTTCCATTCAGGAGGTAATGATCTCCCTTATCTTCAGCTATCGTGCGTTGACTGGTGGCATCACTTCCTGCTTCAGGTTCAGACAAGCAAAAAGCGCCAATCCATTCGCCCGAAGCAAGCTTTGGCAGATATTTCATTTTTTGTTCCGCACTTCCATAGGATTCAATTCCCCAACAGACGAGTGAGTTATTGACCGACATGATGACAGCACAGCTTGCATCTATTTTCGAGATCTCTTCGAGTGCCAGCACATAACTCAGGGTGTCCATCCCTCCGCCGCCATGATCCGGACTGACCATCATACCCATAAAACCCATTTCAGACATTCCTTTTATCTGGTCAGTGGGGTAGATCATATCGCGATCTCTTGCGATGACTCCTGGAAGTAATTCTTTTTGAGCAAAATTGCGGGCAGCTTCACGTACGGCAAGCTGGTCATCTGTAAGTTGAAAATTCATGGACTAAAAGTAAGGATATTGGGGAAGGGTAAGTAAGGTAATTCTGAAGTGACAGTTCACGGGTCAACGGTATAAAAAAACGCGTGCTGACATCCTTGTTAGCACGCGTTTTTTTTACGTTCAGGTTATTTGTTTTTGAGAAAGACTAGTCGTAAGCAAAAAAGCTGGACGCAATATCCACTGCATCGTCTTCATAGCCATCCGCATACACAATGACAACTAATAAATTCGTACTACTTTCTTTATCGAGTAAAGCTAACAGAACAGCATTAGCTCCATCCTTTCTTCCTTTGATGTAATATCCTGTGAAATCGTCAATATCAATTTCATCACCTTCCTGAACACGGTCATATTTCAGGCTTTTAGCAAATTCGTCTACTGCATCTGCCAGATCATCTTTCGTAATGTATTCATCCAGAATAGGAAGAATGCTCACAAAAAGAACATCGTTGCCTGCAGTAAATTCTTCGGCATTATTCGCCTCGATCTTAAAATTATTGGGTACAGTAAATCCCACTCCGTATGTATCCCATTCCATATCAGTCTGAGCGGTAAGGGATAGGGTAAGGAAAAACCCACATAGAATCGTAAGTACACTCTGGTAAAATTTCATTTATATTATTTTTTTAGTGATTATTTCTGGTAAGTGGCCTTCCGGATATGGTGTCAACCCGAATACAAGAAGACTTGCTAAGAACCGGGTTAAAGGTAAAAAACTTTTACCCAAGGAATTTGGGATTTCTCATAGCAGGCAAATTCCTGATACACTTTAACTTAATTACACAAATGGAAACTGGTGGGAATTGGATTGGATATCCTTATCCTTCATCAAGGAGCTTAAGAATAGTTCTGAATACAACAAACTTATCGGCAAAAGCATCTTTATGTTTCTTTTGCAGGGAGGGTGCATGTTCACGCTGATAGATTTCTAATAATTCCAATCCGGGACATATATACTGGATAGCAAAAGTGAACCCTTCCTCATCATCATATCCCTCGAGATGGAGTAGGCGATAAGATTTGAAACATGCAGTGGACATTACTTCCGGGATATGCTCATGCTTCATCCAATCCAGCCATTGGTCTTTTACTTCAATCCCAACTTTGACAGTGACATTATAGATAAGTGCGGTCATGCGTCCTCAAATATAACACGGGGAAAAATCTGGTTAATGGTTTTGTCCCGCTTCTAATAAAATAGTGTGTTGGGCACCATAGGTTTTTCCAATATTTTCTTTAATAAATGTCGTCTCTGTATCGCCATACGCTACCAGTCGCTGATTGATCAGGATGACCTGGTCGAAATAGGCTCTTACAGTAGCGAGATCATGATGGACTACTAATAATGTCTTTCCTTCCTGTGATAATTTACGAAGTACTCGAATAATATGTTCTTCTGTAGTAATATCAACACCTACGAATGGTTCATCCAGGAGAAGTATATCTGCTTCCTGGCACAATGCACGCGCAAGAAAAACTCTTTGTTGTTGTCCGCCTGACAACGCCCCGATCTGGCGATTTGCAAGGTCGATAATGGATAATTCTTCCATGGCTTCATTTGCTTTCTGATGATCACCGGCATCCATACGTTGCCAAATCGTTTTAGCAGGATATCGACCCATCATTACAACGTCCTTTACGGTCGCCGGAAAAGTCCAGTCCACTTCATCACGCTGAGGTACGTATGCAATACGACGACGGCTCTCAGAAATATCTTTTCCAAAGATTTTTATAGTACCGGAATTTTGATCGAGTAATCCGAGTATAGCCTTAAATAGTGTTGACTTGCCTGCTCCATTGGGCCCAAGCACTCCAATAACCTTACCCTCTAATACATACAAGTAAACATTGGTTAAAACCCTTTTTTTATCATACGATACAGAAAGTCCTTCGACTGAAATAGGATACATCATATGGTTTGGGTTTTTTTACGAAACAACCACAGAACGAAAAAGGAAACTAAAAAAAGAACACCTAATCCTATAAACCACCCGGAGTGATCTGTTGGTAAAGATTCTTCTGCAGTTTCACCGGGTTGTGATGTCAATCCTTTCACAACAACATCTGTATTGTATCTGATCATGTTGATATATGTATCGGCGGGGCTGGCTTTATCACCGAGAGAGTCGCTATATAATTTCCCACCAATCTTTATTTTATTGTCCGTTGCTACCTGGTTGAGGAGTTTAGGATTGATTGTGCTTTCAATAAATACCACCGGAATTTTATTCTCCTGAATAACCTGGTTAAGCCGCATGAGGTCTGAGGTCCTTACATCTGCATCTGTAGACGTTCCTAGTACGGACTCCAATCGTACTCCATATCGCTGTCCGTAATAATGAAATGAATCATGACTTGTGATGAGGATTCGTTTATTAGAATCAATTTTAGAAATGTTCGCTTTGATATAGGCATCAAGTTCGTCTAGCTGACGAATATAATTTTCGAATTGAGAAAG
>JAYUXX010000429.1:0-17275 GCA_043752765.1 Saprospiraceae bacterium
TCATTAGCGGTTTACGCTTTTTATATCTCTACCGAAAATTTGCGCAAAGTTATTTTCAATATCCATTTCAAATTACTTTTCCATCCTTTCCCATCAATCATCCACTATCGAATGAGTGTAGATTAGTTTTATCTGCGCCAATAGACATTGTGAGATCCGCAAATAATTGAGCCCATCCTTCTCAAAATTATTTTAAAAAAAACATCTGCGTCATTAGCGGTTTATTTTTAGCTGCCTTACTTTTCCACTCGAAAAATATCCACAAAAATAACACAGTGTACTCCACGATAATGAAAACATATTGTTCACGAAAACCTCCACCGGAATAGTGACTATAACTCAGGAACACCAGGTACGACCATACGATTGGATACATGTGCCCGCTGATCACGCACAGCGTGAGTATTGTAGTTAAATACCAGGGATGTACGGTTGTGGTCATAAGAAAGTAAATGGTAAGCGCTAACACCATAGCAGCAGACCAATGCACTTGTTTCTTACGTACGTAATAGATCCACAACAGGCCCAATATGATCAATGTTAGTGAGGCCATCAAAGGACCAATGATTTTAATGTTTTCATATCCTCTCCAGAGCGAATCTAGCTTAAGCACGACATAATATAAACTAGCATTGAATTCAAAAGAATGAAACCATAGCCCTATACTTTTGATCCAGCCTAAGTCAACTTTAAAGGATAAAAAAAATAATAAAACAGTAAGTAAAAGTGTCGACAAGCCCCAACCTATTATTTTTTTCCAATACATTTCGCGGGGCATGAAAGGTATCAACAACATTGAAATCATTTTAGCACTGATCGAAAACACCATTGAAAGGCTGCTGAGAAGAATGGACTTTTTGTCTGAAAGGACAATGGCTGCTAATAACCCCACGATCATAAGTCCCTCCATGTGAAGATTACCCGTGAATTCAAGTATGATCAACGGACTTAGTGCATAAATAAGAATCCTTTGAACCGGTAGATTATTCCTTTTCAAAAGATGGTGCAGTAAATAAATCACCAAAAAATCTGTGACGAGTACGACACCTTTGAGAAAAATAATATTCCCTCCAATGTTCGCCTGGTTTATCAAATAGGAAATATAAAAAACGAATTGGGCCAGCGGTGGATACACGGAATAATAATCAGGGCTATTTAGAAGAGCATACAAGCCTTCATTCGTAGAAGCTATTTCAGGATGAGATATCAGGTATGAAGGTGTATAAGCAATAGGGTTTACTCCTTCATATGTCACCATACCATCCCAAATAAATCTGTAGTAGTCATCCGACAAAAGCGGATCCATTAAAAATCCCGCTAATCGACAAATCAATGCAAGAGATAAACCAAATTTTAATGAGATAGCATATTTACTAAAAACCAGCCAACAATAGGTAGCAAACGAAAGAGAATAAAATGACCAGAGGACATAAAAATCTTCACGCGAAACGGTTTGAACACACGCCATAGCAGCCAACCAGATGAATGAAATGAGCCATTGACTTTTTTTCAACGATGGTAAACGTGCTTAATGGAATAAATAAATATACTTCCAAAACCCACCATGAGCATAAGATGATAAATAATAAAAGAAGTTTTGCCCTGGTCCACGCCGATGATAATAGCAAAAAGAAAGTACAGTGCTAATAAACCTTCAATAATGGTGGTAAAAGAAACCTTTGAGGCCTCATAAAATCCTTTTTTAAAACTGTCCTGAATTTGTTGGATATTAAATTTAGGCGTTCGCACAAATGCACTCTTCCGTCCCAGGTAGCCCTGAATCACCGCGATACTATTGTGTAACGATAGTCCCATCGAAAGGGAAAGGAATAAAGGGAACATAATGGCGAATTTGAAAACACGGCGGTAAACCGGAATATCACGCCATGTTGTGTCTTTGTTAGCTATATAATATACAGCACCTGCAGTCAACATCCCGATCATGAAGATGCCATACAATTGAACATTCAAATTTATCGTACTCATCAGAAATAAGGCTGGGACACTTAGCACCGCCAGTATGAACACAAAAAGAAAAACAGAACTTGAAAGTAAATGTGTGGTAGCATGCATTTTTTTGATCAGGGACATTTCTGATTTCAGGATAGCAGGAATTAATTTTCTGGCATTTTCTGCTCCGCCTTTCATCCACCGAAATTGCTGAGATTTTAATCCGCTCATTTCAGAAGGCAATTCCGCAGGGGATGCAATATCCTGTCTGTATTTGATGAGCCAACCTTTTAATTGAGCCCTGTAGGAGAGATCCAGATCTTCTGTCAGTGTATCTGCATTCCAACCACCTGCATCTATGATTGCATCTCGTCTCCATACCCCGGCAGTTCCATTAAACTGCAGGAGATAGCCGGCGGCCTGACGCCCGGTTTGTTCGATGGTGAAATGAACAGCTAACTGGAAGGCCTGCAACCTGGTGATAAGAGAATAATCCTCATTGATGTGTTCCCACCGAGTTTGAACCACGCCTACTTTTGGATCGTTGAAATATCCGATGGTTTGTAATAGAAAATCCGGTGTTGGTAAAAAATCAGCATCAAAGATCGCAATGAATTCTCCTTTTGATTTAATCAGACCTTCCCGTAAAGCTCCTGCTTTATAGCCATCGCGATCAGTGCGATGATGATACTGAATATTAAAGCCTTGCGCTTTGTATTCAACCACTTTTGCCTTGCATACTTCCTGTGTGTCATCTGTAGAATCATCCAACACCTGGACCTCAAATTTGTCAATAGGATAATCCATATGCACAATGTTATCAAGCAGCCGTGTTACGACATATCTTTCATTGTATAATGGAAGTTGTATGGTAACAAAAGGCAGATCCTGATTTCGATCCAGGCTGGTAAGGCCAGTGGTAGTCTTGTTTTTGCGACCTTTTAGATATTGGAAGAGCAAATGAAACTGCAAGACGCAATAAAATGTGACATAAGCCAGGGCAAAGGTGTATAGGCCGATGACGATGTATGCAATAATTTCAATCATCATATAATCAGAGCCATTTGAAAATTGTCCATATTATTTTATGTCCTGCAAGCAAGGTACCTTTTATGGTGCCACTTATTTTGGAATGCCCGATTCGTTTCCTGTAGGATACAGGCACTTCTGCACAAGCCATCTTGTATTTCAGAGCTTTGACCTGCATTTCTACCGTCCATCCGAAATTTTTATCCTGCATATTCAATGCGATTAATTTATCCCAGCGTATGGCTCTGAATGGTCCAAGGTCCGTAAATCTAAAACCATAAAATAGCTGAATTAGATTTGTCGCCAGCCAGTTTCCAAAGACCTGAGGCGTGGTCATCGATCCCGGAGTGGATGTGCCTGTGACGCGCGACCCAATGACGAGGTCTTTTCCTGCTTTTATAAGGGCAATCAAAGCAACCATTTCCGCTGGGTAATCAGAATAATCAGCATCTATAAACACGATAATATCAGGATGCGATTCGATAGGTTGCTTGCTGATATATTGAATCCCTGATAGACATGCATTGCCATACCCTCGTAAAGGCTGATCGACTACGGTGGCTCCTGCCTCAGATGCCTGAAGTGATGTATCATCAGTACTATTGTTATTACATACGATAATCCGGCGAACCAAATCTCCGGGTATGTCCCGAATGACCTTTGCAATCGATCTTTCTTCGTTAAAGGCAGGAATGATCACATCTATCACAGGAGTGATCGTCATAGCGGAGGGGTCATGATGTAAAAATAGTCATATAAGACTGTTTTCAGGCCATTACGATTGCTTAATCCCTCCTGAGGTAACAATCATGCACTATATTCCGTTTTACGGCCATTGCTGTTATTTTCGCACTTTGTCCTAATATCTATTGTCATGAAGTTTAAGCCACATTATTCTATATACACCTTACCCCCTGTATGTGCAGTTGGCTTTGTTTTGTGTATGCTAATGGCTTCATGTTATAAAGAAAAATTTACAACGGATCCAAATGACACGCTGAGCTTTTCAACCGATACGCTGAGTTTTGATACCGTTCTTACCAGTATTAGTACCGTAACGAGATTTATTAAAGTCTTTAACCCACACAACCTTTCGATATCAATCGATGAAATTAAGTTGACAGGAGATAATGCTAATTTTTTCAGGTTAAATGTAGATGGGATAACAGGTGATGTGATTAGAAATATTACCATTCTGCCAAATGACAGTATTTATATTTTCGCAGAAGCGGTGATAGATCCCGATCAGCCGGAGTCCATAAGTCCTTTTGTGATCGAAAGCGAAATAAGCTTCATTACTAATGGAAATGAACAAAAGGTTTTATTAATAGCATGGGGTCAAAATGCAAACTATATTCCCGGTCCTCATACTCCAAATCGAATCTCTCTGCTGACATGTGATATGGGAGAAATTATTTGGGATGATCCGAAGCCATATGTCTTGTATGGAACTTTGTTAATTGATTCATGTACACTGGTATTGCCCCCGGGACTGAGATTGTACGTTCACGGAGGAATAGCAAACAATGCATTAGGCATTTATAATGAAGGACTCATCTATACCTTCCCTAATGGTCGTATCCGGGCAACCGGTACTATTGAAAATCCTGTCATCATCAGGGATGATCGTATCGAACCTGATCATGAAGGTGAGTGGGCCGGCATTCGTCTTGGACCTGCAAGTGGACCACATCTTTTTAGCCATTGTGTAATTTCCAGTGGTACAGTGGGTATCTCTGCAGATAGTGCATCGACAGTGAATATTGATCATACTATGATTGCGTTTACAGGTGGACCTGGTGTATTTGCCAGGCATGCAAATGCTACTATCACTAATTCACTTTTTTTTGAAAATGGATCTCAGGCAATTGCACTGACGTATGGCGGTAATTATGATATCAGTTATTGTACGCTTGCTAATTTTGGAAATGACAGCGAAGCTTTGCTGATGAATAATTTTTATTGTTCTGACCTGCTCTGTACGGATGGGGCGCGATTTAATAAGTTAATAAGTCGTGTTCGAAATAGTATTCTTATAGGTTCGTCGACGGATGAAACATGGATGGTAGATGCATCAGATAACACGGGAGATCTGTTTGATGTGATGATGCAAAACAATATAGTTGTTGTGGATGAGCTATTAGATCCGGATAATTTTCCAACTTTCTTTGAGACAATTTGTACAGGATGTTTTGAATGGATGCAGGGTGACACATTGTTCGTAGACATGTCAGAAAATAATTACCACCTAGATACATTTTCAATTGCCGAAATGAAAGCTATTCCGATTCCGGGAATTATCGATGATCTGGATGGTAATCCGCGGGATGTCGTGCTGCCGGATATCGGTTGTTATGAATTTCAATAGAGTGCTAAAAAATTTAGGGTTTACTGTGCGCCGTATCGATCCTGTGTTTATCCACCTTCATCAACATAAAAAGTCCTAAGGCGAAAAACAAGGCAAGAAACAATACGCTACTCCGCATGCTTCCTGTGATCGAATTGACAAGTCCGAAAATAAATGTACCGGACACGATGGCGATTTTCGAAAGCACATCATAGAAACTAAAAAAAGAAGTAAGATCTTCTTTTCTTCCTTCTAAGAGTTTTGCGTAGGTGGACCGGGATAATGCCTGTATTCCTCCCAGCACAAGCCCTACAAACGCTGCGATTGTAAAAAAATGCCATTTCTCAATAGTTGCGTACGCTCCAATGCAGATAAAGATCCAGACGATCAATTGGATCAACAAACTAAATTTATTTCCTCTTTTCTTTGAAAGACGCGCAAAGCATATCGCACCTGGTATGGCTAGGATCTGCAGGAGAAGAATCGTCAAAATAAGTTCTACATCCCTGAAGCCTAATTCCTGACTAGCGAACAATGAGGCCAGATAAATAACCGTATGCACACCTGCACTATAAAAAAAGTAAGACGTTAAAAACCTGACAATTTGTTTGTCATGTTTGATATCATTCCATACATTCGAAAGTTCAGACCAACCACGTCGGAATAAATTTTCAGTACGCGGGATCCGAACATCTTTCGGTAATCGATTAAACGTAATCTGAGAAAAACCCAGCCACCAAAACCCGACTAATACAAATGATATTCTTGAAGGAAGGGTAGGACTTGTAATGCCAAATAAATCGGGTTTTTGAATCATCGCCAGGCAAAGAATTAAAAGCAGAACACTACCAAAATATCCGTAAGCATAACCCCTGGCGCTCACACGGTCATATTGATCTTCAGACGCAATGAGTGGAAGATACGAGTCATAAAAAACGAGACCTCCAGCTGCACCAATCGTTCCTAACATAAATGCAGTCGTTCCGATCCACAGAGTTTCCGGCGAATAAAAGAAAAACAATGAGATACAACCCATTGCACCAAGAATTGTAAACGACTTGAGGAAGTACATTCGCCTTCCACTATAATCGGCAATACCTGACAACAAGGGAGAAAGAATAGCAATTAAAATGTAGGCAGCAGAAACGGAAAATGAATAGAGTGCAGCGTTCGAAATTGTGAGCCCCAATATATTGATCTGGTCATTTGCTACGTTTGAAAAGTAAATCGGAAATATAGCTGTCGATATGACCAGGTAATACGCAGAATTGGCCCAATCAAAATAAGCCCATCCGTTGATTACTTTTTTATCGTTGAGTTGCATCAGGTGAAGGTATCAATTTATGATAATCAGATGCCTGTCGCGCTAAACCAGAACCACAATTAAATGTTCTGCTTTCTGATGTTTTCCTATCTTCCCATCTTATGCGCATATTGATTCTCAGCCGGAGTCCAATCCTGTATTCGACACACAGTCTCGTGATGGCAGCACGACGACGTGGTCATGCTGTTCGCGTAGTAGATCACATGCAGTGTGATCTTACTATCCTGGATGGAAAACTGGGTGTCCGATACCAAAATGAATTTCTTGGAAGACCTGATGCAGTGATACCTCGCATTGGATCGTCGGTGACTACGTATGGAGCAGCAGTCGTTCGTCACTTTGAATTGATGGAAGTGTACTGTGTTGTGACAACAGAAGCATTGTTGAGGGCACGTGATAAAAGAACTGCCGCACAGCATCTTGCGGCTAATGGAATGCCTGTTCCTGACAGTGTGTTTACGGCGATGCCCGAAAATGTGGAATCGATGTTGAGCTTATTAGGGGATAAATATCCGGTTGTGATCAAAACACTCAATAGTACGCAGGGACAAGGAGTGATCCTGGGAGAATCCTTTACATCTTCAAGATCGATTGCAGAGGCTTTTATTCGATTGCGTGAAGAGATCATGTTGCAACGTTTTATAGCTGAATCGAAAGGCAAGGATATCAGAGTTTTTGTAGTAGGTGGTAAAGTAATCGCAACGATGGAACGAAGTGCCCAGGATGGCGAATTCAGATCGAATCTTCATCGGGGAGCATCTTCACAAAAAGTGCGAATTTCTGATGAAGAAGAACATTTGGCACTTCGTGCAGCAGAACTTATGGGTTTGGATGTAGCTGGCGTTGATATTCTTCGCTCTGAAAAAGGACCACTCATTCTCGAGATAAATGCTTCACCCGGATTGGAAGGAATAGAAGGAACAACCGGTGTGGATATCGCCGGACAAATCATCAAATTTGTGGAAACGCATGCTCGATCAGTCACTGTATAAGGACTTTCGGCTTATTCATTTAGGCAATAATGAAATCCTGCCGGGCGCATCATCAAAGGTTAGCTATAGCGTAGGTAATCTACCATCCGGCACGCGTGTTGCGATAAATATGGAAGTTTTTCGCAGCCCAAAACCAGGGCCTCATATTCTCATTATTGGAGGCGTGCATGGAGATGAAATCAATGGTGTTGAAATTGTAAGAAGGCTTTTGGAGAAACCTATTTTCAACGAGCTAACGCTAGGATCCGTCATTGCAGTTCCGTTACTCAACGTCCATGGCTTCATCAATTATAGTCGGGATGTACCCGATGGAAGAGATGTCAATCGAAGTTTCCCGGGTACGCTGGCAGGAAGTCTTGCATCCCGCGTAGCACGAATTTTGACTAAAAATGTTTTGCCACAGATCGATGCTATTATTGATAATCATACGGGAGGTCAATACCGTTATAATTACCCGCAGATCCGGATTACAAAAGGTGACAAAGTAAGTTATGAATTAGCGAAAGCATTCAAGCCACCTTTTATAATCCAAAAGACTGCACTCCGCGGATCTTTACGAAAAGTAGCAAAGCTTGCGCAAAAGCCATGTCTGATTTACGAAGGAGGTGAAGCATTACGATTGGACGGTTTTTCTATTGCGAGGGGAGTATCAGGAATAGAAAGAACTCTTCATGCACTTCGAATGATCGATACATCTCAGGCAGAAGAAAGAGAATCAATTGACATCCAAAATTCAATCTGGATACGTGCCTCGCATGCCGGCCTTTTTATCTGGAGCAAAAGTTCCGGTTCGAGAGTAAAAAAAGGTGAGCCTATGGGAACAATAGGGGACCCTTATGGAACAAGGCGTGTTGTGGTGCTCGCACCAAGGGAAGGGTACGTCATTGGGCACACGAATGCACCCGTTGTAGGGCAGGGTGACGCACTTTTCCATATCGGTTTTTAAAGGATGATCTTTCCGGCAGATTTAAGATTAGCGCAAATGGGCATCTCATTTATCTTTGTGGCGCATTATGAAGATCAGCACGGGTATTAGCATTATTACAATTACCATCGCAATGTTTGCGATTAGTTGTAATTGGCTAAACAGGCCCCAGGCAAATGGAAACGAAAATGACATTCTAATAGAATCTGTAAGTGAAACAGAGGAATTTGAGTCAGAAGCAAAAGCCTACGAAAGTGCTGATCGTGTTATCTGGCAGAAGCCCGATCTGGTCATCGAACAACTTGGTAATGTCAATGGTAAAGTAGTAGCCGACTTAGGTGCAGGTACAGGATATTTCAGCCGTAGAATTGCTTACAAAGGAGCGAAGGTAATTGCGATCGATGTGGATCCAAGAGCTATTCAATGGATGGAAGCTCAAAAAGCAAAATTCCCTGCAGAACTTCAGGAACGATTAGTGATCAGACAGGCCCAAATGAATGACCCACAGCTAAGGCCAAACGAAGTCGATATAGTTTTGCTGGTAAATACATATTCTTACATCAGTGACCGTATACCCTATTTTACAAAACTCAACGAAGCCATTCGAAAGGGGGGTAGTATTATCATAATTGATTTCAAGAAAAAGGATACACCATTTGGTCCACCTATTGAAGAAAGAATTGATGCTGCAGATGTACAAGCAGAATTAAAAGAAGCTGGTTATTCGATAGCAAAGGTTGATACATCATCTCTGGCATATCAATACATCATAAAGGCTCAACGTACCTGACGAAATACAGGATTATCTTATGAGCAACTCGCCTCTTCCAGGTCCAATTGAAACAAATGAAATTGGAAGAGAAAGTTGGGTTTCCAAAAAAACAACATAATTTTTCACAGCATCCGGTAATTCATCATACGATTCAACTGCAATCTGTTGACGCCATCCGGGATGATGACTGTGCACAACGCCCTCAATCGATTCTGAAAGTTCGAAGGGTACATGATCTGAAGTTGCACCGTTGGAAACATATTGGTCCACCACAGAAAGTGAATCGAAATCATTTAAAACATCAAGCTTTGTGATTGCAATATGCGTGCAACCTGTTATCATCGAAGCATATTTCAATTGCGGCAGGTCAAGCCATCCGCATCTCCTGGGACGACCTGTTGTACTTCCAAATTCGTTTCCCGCTACGCGGATTCTTTCCCCTACATTATCTAATAGTTCTGAGGGAAAAGGGCCTGAACCCACTCGTGTACAATATGCTTTGGAAACACCGATTACGTGGCGGATGGAAGTGGGTGGTACACCCAGTCCGCTACATACTCCGGATGATATTGTATTAGATGATGTGACAAAAGGGTAGGTACCAAAGTCAATGTCCAACATTACACCTTGTGCACCTTCTGCCAGCATGGAGTTGCCTTTCTTTAATTGATCAGAGAGATAGTATTCTGCATTGATCAGGTTTAGTTTTTTCATCTGCTCTATAGCCTCAAACCACTTTTGTTCTTCTGCAATCAGATCAAAAGGTGTCTCCGGATAAAGCCTCAGTAATCGAAGATGTTTTTCTTTTAATGCATTGTATTTACTTTCGAATGCAGGGCTTAGAATATCACCTACCCGTAAACCATTTCGACCGGTTTTATCCATGTAGCACGGCCCAATCCCTCTCAACGTAGAGCCTATTTTGTCCACACCCTTTGATGCTTCAGATGCAATATCGAGCAGCCGATGAGTGGGAAGAATCAAATGAGCTTTCTTGGCGATACAAAGCCTGTCCGTGACATCCGGAAGAGCCGGCAGAAGTGCATGAATCTCACGCATTAATGTCGTGGGATCGATAACCACGCCATTACCAATGACATTGACAAGGTGATTGTGGAAAATGCCGGATGGAATAGTATGCAGTACAGTCTTTATTCCATCGATCCAAAGCGTATGGCCAGCATTGGGGCCTCCCTGAAAACGACAGACTAATTGGTATCGATCAGCCAGATAGTCGACAATCTTGCCCTTTCCTTCGTCTCCCCATTGAAGACCTAACAATACATCAACTGCCATTCGTACAGGTTGGAATAAATAAAGGGCTCACGGCCCTATGCCACGAAGATAGATAACAACTAACACTTCGGCATATCAACCGGAGAGGTGCAGAAAGCGAAATAAGTAAAGAATGACTAATGAATCTTTAAACTTTCTTACAACCATCGGCGCAATACCCGAATAAATTAAGGCTATGGTGAATAATCTTAAAATGGAGCAACTCACCCATGGTAGTTTTAATTTGCTGGATCCTTGGATCACAGAATTCAACCACTTTTCCACATTCGATACAGATCAGGTGATCATGTTGCTTATATCCGTAAGATTTTTCGTACTGCGTCAGGTTTTTGCCAAACTGGTGCTTTGTAATCAGGTCGCAGCTAACCAGAAGTTCCAGCGTATTGTATACGGTGGCGCGGCTGACCCGATAGTTTGAGTTTTTCATGTGGATGTAAAGCGCTTCTGCATCAAAATGATCGGTGCGATTGTAGATTTCCTCGAGGATGGCATACCGTTCGGGTGTTCGACGGAGATTATGCTCTCCGAGATGTCGGGAGAATATTTCTCTGACATCTTCGAAAGCGCGACCCGCTATAAGGGGAATAGAAGCTTGAAGCATTACATTAGTTTTCACGGTATACAGATGAAATACCCTGCAGATTTTTCAGGGAGCGAATGACCATATTCAATTGATTTTTATTTTGAACAACAAGAGACACCTTTCCTTCGAAGTAGCCTTCTTTGCCTTCAATACTCAAGGACCTTATATTAATTCCCAAACCGGAACTTATTTTATTTGTAACACGCTCGATGACACCGGGGCCATCATCTACTCCTGTAATCCGGAGATTTACTATAGACTGCACATTACCTGATGTTACCCATTCGGCTTTCTGAACACGGTATCCATAACTTGCAATAAGGTGAGTTGCATTCGGACAATTACTTCGATGGATTTTAACTCCTGCACCCGCGGTTACATAAGCGAATATTTCATCTCCAACTACTGGATTACAGCAGGTTGCTAATGCATATTTATACTGTTCAGCATCTTCTCCACTTATGCTGATGCGTGCATGAACTGCATCTTTACCGAGTGCAGGAGAAGTGGATGGTTCTGTATCGGTAACTCCTGTACGAGCAGGTTGTTTGACAGGGATTATAATTTTTCCACCTTCAACTTCGAACTCTCTGATATATGCCAGATCAAACTGATCCATAGCGATATCATAATAGAAATCGAGTCGTGAATTGTATCCGAATTGTTTGACGAGCACTTCGACATTCTCTTCGAAGTCTGCTTTCATATTCCGAAGCTTGCGCTCCAGTTTTTCCATGCCTTCTTCACTCTGTTTCTTCTTCGATTCTTTTAAAGCGGTCCTGATTTTTGCGCGGGCTTTCCCTGTGACAGCCATGCGAAGCCATTCTTCATTCGGCTTTTGATTCCGGTTGGTGATGATCTCAACCTGATCGCCGTTTTGAAGCTTATATCCCATCGGGACAAGCTTATTGTTGATTTTAATGGCACTTGTATGGTATCCAATATCAGTGTGTATAGCGAAAGCAAAGTCAAGTGCTGTTGCTCCTTTTGGCATTACTTTCAAATCCCCTTTTGGTGTAAATACATACAACTCTTCTGCATAAAGATTTGTCCTGAAGTCGCTAAGAAACTCGAGAGCATCTTTATGCGTATCATCCAGCATGTCGCGGATGTTGTCAAGCCAGTTTTCATAGATGTATTGCTGGGTGTTGACATTTTTATATTTCCAATGTGCAGCAAATCCTCTTTCAGCAATTTCATCCATACGTTCAGTACGGATCTGAATTTCAACAAATCTTCCCTTTGGACCGATCACGGTAGTATGAAGAGATTCATAGCCGTTTGATTTAGGTGTAGTGATCCAGTCTTTGAGTCGCTCAGGAATGGGTGTATGTGTTTCTGTCAGAATACTATAAACGAGCCAGCAAGCTGCTTTTTCTTTATCCTGCGGAACATTAAGTACTATTCTGATGGCAAACAGATCATAGATCTCCTCGAATGGGACTTGCTTCTTTTTGAGTTTGTTGTAAACGGAGGATATTGATTTCGGACGACCTACAATTCGATATTCAAAACCTAATTCATCCAGTTTCTCTTTAAGTGGTTTGATAAATTCGCGAACATATCGTTTGCGCTGCTGATCACTCTCAGTTAATTTTTGTGTGATCTCATCATACACCTCAGGTTCCTGAATTTGCATGATGATATCCTGGAGTTCGGATTTGATATTATAAAGACCAAGCCGATGTGCGAGTGGTGCATAGATATAATCAGTCTCGGCAGCAATGCTTAATTGTTTGTGTCGCGGCATGGGAGAGATCGTCCGCATGTTGTGCAACCTGTCTGCAATTTTAATTAATACTACCCTTACATCTTCTACAAGAGTGGATAGTACTTTTTTGAAATTCTCGGCTTGTTGGGATGGTGCGTTATAGAGTCCATCCAGTTTAGTAAGACCATCTACAATATGACCGATTTTTTCACCGAATTCTCTGGTGATATCCTCCATCGTGACATCAGTATCCTCCACGACGTCATGTAGAAGAGCACAAACTGCGGCCGTGGGGCCTAAACCAATCTCATGAACGCATATACGGGCTACTTCAATGGGATGGAAAAAATAGGGCTCACCGCTTTTTCTTCGTTGTTTGCTATGGGCTTCCAGTCCCATTTCAAAAGCCTTTCGAAGATTCTTCTTGTCGGTATCATCGAGCGGGGCAGGGAGAGCCTTCATCAGACGGCGAAACTCGCGCTGAAGGGCTAATTGTTCATTTTCTGTAATGCCCGATTGGATGTGCGGCATAGCTTCACAAGTTAAGAACAAATGTATTTATAGCCTAGTTAACGGATTGTGAACCCCATACGTATAAGATTAGGCTGCCATTAAATCGCTTTGAATCTTTGAAGAATTCCCTACATTTGCAGCCATTTTTGAAGTGAGCGGGTGTGGCGAAATTGGTAGACGCGCTAGACTTAGGATCTAGTGCCGTGAGGTATGGGGGTTCGAGTCCCTCCACCCGCACTTCTTTTAAAAATTAAAACGCCTGCCAAAGTGGGCTTCATTTCCGGCCTATTCCTGCCGGATCTAACTCAAAGACAAAAAAGAAGGATGAAAATTGATTTTAACCGCGTAGATGACCTTAACGCAAGGCTTACGATTGTCATCGAGGCTCCTGATTATGCACCCAAGCTTGAGGAAAACCTCAAAACCTATGGGAAAAAGATGAATATCAAAGGTTTCCGGGCAGGTAAAACCCCAAAGAGTGTTCTCACCAAAATGTACGGTAAAGGAATGCTTGAGGAATCTGTAACCTCTATTCTCAATGATCGCCTCTTCAAATATCTAGAGGAAGAGAAGATTGACATCTTCGGTTCGCCGATGATGGCTGAGGATTCTGAACCTGTAGATTTCAACCCAAAAGTGCAGGAAGACTATCAGTTTATCTTTGATTTGGGCATCAAACCAGCTTTTGAGCTTAACTACGGGCTTGAGGATCCCCTTGAGATTATGGTAGTTGAGCCTGATCAATCTGCCATTGATGAGGATATTTTACGCTATCGGAGAGTTTTTGGACTTGAAGACACTATCACCGATGGGTCGGTTGAGCAGCATGACAGGGTAGGGGTCAGGTTAAACAGGATTCTTGAAGATGGCCTCATAGAGGATAAATCCATTGAGACTGTTATTGACCTGGAGCGTATTAAAGGCTCAGCCTCAAGCTCACTTATGGATTTGACATTGGGTGCAATCTTTCAGGCCGATCTTGAAGAGCTTTATGGGTATAAAAGAGATGTTTTAATTAAAAATACGCTGGCGCTGGAGGAGGACCCTGCTCCTGATAGTCCACTCTTATATCAGGTTGAAGTTTTTAGCATCGCACGACCTCAAACGGTAGAACTCACCGGAGAGCAAATTTCAAAATATGTTGGGCAGCCTATTGAAGATGAAGCCGGCTTCCGCAAGATCCTTGAGAACAGAGATGCGAATACAAATCTTTCGCGGACGACCGATATGAAAAAAATGGCTGTTCGCACTGCATTGCTGAAAGCTAATCCGTTCAACATACCGGAAGATTTCCTTTTGAGATGGGTCAACTCTCAACGTGACAACAAAATGGAATATGGGTCTCGTGAGGCAAAAAATCTTTTTCGTGAAGCCCGCTGGTCATTGTTGTTGAATCGAATTCGTGATGAAGTGAAACTTGAGGTTACTGAAAAAGATATTCAAAAGCAAGTTACCAACTGGATCGTAGAGAATGTCAATTACATGCAAACTGATATTCGTAAGCTTATGAAAGAACTTCATGCAAACGAATATTTTATGAGCACCATGAAAGAAAATGCACTCGAGGAAGTCGTCTTAGGACATATTATTTCCGAAGTAAACTTCGTTGAGAAACCAGCTTCGGTCAAGGAATTTGAACATGCCTTTCACGAAATGCATCACGAATTGTTTGATCACGAGGAACATTCACATTAGTAATAACCTTAATTTAAACACTTAATCTAACCTCCCAATATTTATGAGTGATCAAAATGAATTTTATAAATATGCAACCCGGCATGCAGGTATTTCGTCTGCTGATCTAGACCGATATATGCGTACCTCTGTTCCTGACATCAATGGTTTTACACCTCAGGTGATCGAGGAGCGTCAGATGAATGTCGTAGGCATGGATGTTTTTTCACGGCTAATGATGGACCGTATTATATTCCTCGGTGTACCTGTCAACGATTATGTTGCCAATGTCATCCAGGCTCAACTCCTGTTTCTGGAGTCCACAGACAATAAACGTGACATCCAGCTATTTATTAATAGCCCGGGAGGATCTGTTATTTCCGGACTTGGCATCTATGATACGATGCAATATGTCTCACCGGAGATAGGTACTATTTGTACAGGACTTGCAGCTTCGATGGGTGCGGTACTGTTGTCAGCAGGTACAAAAGGAAAAAGAACTTGTTTGCCCCATAGTCGTGTTATGATACATCAGCCAAGTGGAGGAATGCAAGGACAATTTTCGGATATGGAAATTTCATACAATCTCATCCGCGGTATGCGTGATGAATTGTATGCCATCATGGCTAAACATACAGGTAAGGATGCGGAAACGATTGCTAAGGATTCTGACCGTGACAATTGGATGACAGCTACTGAAGCGAAAGAATATGGCCTGGTAGATGAAGTATTAACTAGAAGTAAATAGGGTAAATAATTGCCCTTTTTATCTTAAACTGAAGTGTTATGAAAGCGAGTGATGATCAATTCGGATGTTCTTTTTGTGGTCGTGATAAGAAAGAAGCTCTTATCCTGATAGCCGGTATCGAGGGACATATATGTGAGCTGTGTGTAGAACAGGCTTATGAAATAGTCCGGCAGGAATTATATGAGCAGGATGAAAAGAACAAGAAGAAGGACGAATTATTGGATGTTCCTACTCATCTCACACCACTGCAGATTAAAAAATACCTGGACCAATATGTGATTGGTCAAAATGAGGCTAAGAAGTGCATCAGTGTAGCAGTTTATAATCACTATAAGCGTATTCGGCATACGTCCACAGATGATGTTGAATTAGAAAAATCGAATATTCTCCTTGTGGGACAAACCGGAACGGGCAAGACGTTGATTGCAAAGACGATTGCTAAAATGCTGGATGTTCCTTTTGCGATTGTAGATGCGACTGTTTTTACAGAGGCCGGGTATGTGGGTGAAGATGTTGAGAGTATGTTATCCCGATTGTTACAGGCATGTGATTATAATGTAGAAGCCGCTGAGCGAGGTATTGTTTACATTGATGAGATCGATAAGATTTCACGCAAAAGTGATAATCCGAGTATTACACGTGATGTTTCCGGCGAAGGTGTGCAACAAGCTTTGCTAAAAATACTTGAGGGTACAGATGTACTGGTTCCTCCCCAGGGTGGCCGAAAGCATCCTGAACAAAAACTTGTCAAAGTCAATACGCAAAATATTCTTTTCATTGCGGGAGGAGCTTTTGATGGTCTCGAGAAAGTTGTTGCAAGGCGTCTTAATAAGAATGTGATTGGATTTGGAAATACGGATGGGAAAAATATTGATACGGACAAAGTATTCCAGTATGTATCACATCGCGATTTAAAATCGTATGGTTTGATTCCAGAGTTAGTGGGTAGGTTACCTATCTTGACATATCTCGAACCATTGGATGAGGAGACTTTGATTCGCATCATGACTGAGCCCCGAAATGCACTGATCAAACAATACAAGAAATTATTTGAGCTTGAGGGTATCAAATTTTCAATTACTGAATCGGCTATTGAATTCATAGCTCAGAAAGCGATTGAGTTTGGGCTGGGTGCGCGTGGTTTACGGTCTATCTGTGAGGCTATGATGATGGATGCCATGTTTGATCTACCTTCTAAAAAAGATGTCAAAACCTTTGAAGTTGATTTGCGATATGCCAAATCTAAGCTTGACAAAGTTCAGTTGAAGAAGTTGAAGGCTGCTTAGACAAACACAACATATAAGAAATTGGGTCCTGATTGGTTAAATAGGATTGGGGCCGTCAATTCATTAAATGAATTAGACCGGTTGGAATTAATATATTTTGTTATAAGCGCGTTGCATGCAACGCG
>JAYUXX010000430.1:0-7697 GCA_043752765.1 Saprospiraceae bacterium
ATCACAAGTGGTTTTCAATGGACCCTGGAGACTAAAGGCCTTGAATTTGTAAGCATAGGAAGTAAGGACATTCCAATTGATGAAACTAACCTTGGCATACTTGAAAATGGCATTATCACAATAAGCTGGAATGGAGAACCAATAGGTAAGGATTTTACCAAAGAAGAATTATCTTTTGTGATCAAGTTTAGAGTGACCGAAAAGATGTCTTTGGATGCTATGCTGGATATCACCAATACCATAACAGCTGCAGAAGCTTATACATTATCAGGTGACATTAAAGATGTAAAGCTTGTGTTTGACGATTCAAAATCATTCACTGACTTTGCACTTTATCAAAACCGTCCGAATCCATGGAATGGACAGACCCTGGTCGGTTTTGATCTTCCGGTGGCTTCACAGGCAACGCTTACTGTGTATGATGTGGCAGGTAGAGTTTTAAAAACTATCTCCGGTGAATATAAGGTAGGGTATAACACGATTATGCTCACCACCCGGGATCTTCCTGGTTCTGGTATTTTATATTACCGACTGGAAAGTGGAGGATATTCAGCGACTAAAAAGATGATGATTATCCAGTAGTGCTGATCTCATCGCGAATAAAAAAAAAGGTCCTCCTCAGAGAGGGCCTTTTTTTATTATATACTACCATCCAAAAGCTGGAATGTATGGGCGGATCACTAAAGAGCTGAAAGGCATTTAAAAATACTGGATGGGGTATATTCCAGCGTGCTGTAAACGATAAAATTGGCTTATTTTCGTGTGGCTATGGATTTTGCCATCCTGTGAGCCTCTCCTAAGCTTTGTTTCAAATTCGATTACAAGAGACCAAATCATCAAATGATAGGACCAATACCGACTTCTCGTATCCTAATTCAGCGGTATTCACATAGACAGCAAAATGTAGCTTTCCTTCCGGTTTCTGTGGTACGTATTCGAGCGTTCTTGCTCTTCTTTTTGCTATGGTGGAATGTGGACCATGTTGTTGCGCAGACCGACTTTGCACCGGGACAAATTATGTTTACGGGATACGATTCGGATAATCCCGATGCATTTTCATTTGTCATACTTACAGATGTTGTTTCGGGAACAGTAATTTATATTACCGACAGGGGCTGGAGTTCAACTACCGGGTTCAGGGATGATGGTGACGGAGAAGGAACTTTGAGTTTTACATTTAATGCGGCGTATGATTGTGGGACAACAGTTGTTTTTGAAGATGTAGGTGGAGCGAACGACTGGTTAGCAAGAGATATCTATGGGAATACCATGGGGACGGTGGCAATCCTTACGTCTACTACGGAGTCACCTGCACAAGATCCTGATGGGGTTGAATTTAATGTCGGTGGATTTCCTTTCCCTGATGGTGATCAATTATTTATATACCAATTACCTGAGCCGAATCCCGGAAACCAAACCGCATTTGTCACAGGTATTCATATGAATGGTGGTGCCTGGAATGGCAACAATAGTGATGATTATTCTTCGATGCAACCTACCGGATTACTGAACAATCAAGTTGTAAGATTTAATACAGAGGTTGATAATGCTAAATACGATTGTTCCCCTAACACGGCATCTGCAACAACACTTCAAGCTGCAATAACAAATGATAATGGCTCGGGTGGACTAGTTGCAGATGGCTCCAATAATTGGGCAGAGTCAAATACATTCATAGATTTATTTCCTGCTTGTAATTTTTGCTGTGGTACCATTCCGCCGGTTGTTGCACCTGTGATCACTGCACCTTATGCCGCAAATACAAATCAGGTTTTTACAATCAATATTACCGGGACATTGGCAGCGGGGGAACAATGGGAGCTTTATACCGCTGGTTGTGGAATTGGCACACCGCTGCAAACCACGACTACATCGAGTTTCTCTGTAACTGCTCCTGCTGTAGAGGGAATCGTGCTGTATTATGTACGTACCTCTGAAGAGGCCGACTGCGGTGCATTATGTGCGACGGTTGAAGTAGGCGTTTGTACGAATGTAAATAACATGAATATTTGTACGGATTGCAGTGCAGATCCCCAGGTCTGCGGCGATTGTTTTCTTTCACCTATTGGAGATAACCCAGATCTCGATTCGGGGTGTTTTGCGATCAAGTTGATTTTTGTTCTGGACGAGTCGGGTTCGATTGGAGGAAATGCACCTGATGTTGAAGCAGGAGTATTGGCTTTTCTCAATGCGCTTAATGGCCAGGGCATGGAGGCAGCTCTAATAGAATTTTCAAGCCTAGGAAGGTTAGTAAATGATTATACTCCGATCAATAATTCATATATCATGAATATTGAAAATTATTTTAATGGGATTCCATACAATGGACATACATATTCCCCGGCAGGAGGCACAAATTGGCATGATGCTATGGTAAGGGTTGATGCTTTAGCATCAGCGGATATAGTAATGTTTTTTACAGATGGTATTCCAACTGTTTGGTCGAACCCAATGCTTGATTGCGGCAATGGAAGTACTACACAAACTCCTGAAATCGTAAACCCTGTCAAGCTGGCTAATAAAATAAAAAGCGAGGGAACCCATATGTTCATGCTTGGTGTGGGTATGGTGACTGCACCAAACTTACAATTAATGAGTGGCACAACCGTATACCAGTCTGGAGTTAATACCTTAGGTACTTCAGATTATGCCCTGGGAAATTTTCAAGATCTCGCTAATGATCTTGAAGATTTCGTAACTGAATTATGTGTTACTCCATTAGATCTTGACAAACAACTTCTAGGTGCGGTTTGTGATGGTGTACAAGAATTTATGTTCATTATACATAACCCCGGAACGGAAAGTGCGGCCACAGTCATCAATGTGATTGACACCTTTCCAACCGGTTATAATAATATCGTATATAATGGACCGCCGGGCATTAAATTATGTATTGGAGCTGCATGTGCAGCACAGGGCCAGCCTCAACCTGATAATGCATTCATCTGGACCACAAATTCATTACCTCCGGGAGAAAGCGACACTTTAATACTTTCAGTTAATGTATTGCCCACAGGTAATTATATGAACATTGCATGGGCACAAGGAAATAATACAGCACTTACGAGTGATACGATCACAGGAGATACCATGAATGATGACCTTAGTCCGCTGATCACGTGCCCTCCAAATATTTCGATTGAATGTTCAGACAGTTCATTACCGCCTGGCTCAGGACTTCCTACGGCAACTGACCCCGATGGATCTGATCCGGATCTGACATTTGCAGATGTGATTATTAGTGGAACATGTGCGAATGAATTTACCATCACAAGGACCTGGACAGCTACGGATGGATGTAATAATACAGCTACCTGCATTCAAACCATAATGGTAGATGATACGACTCCACCGAATATAAGTTGTCCCGCGAATGTCACCATTCAATGTACAGCAAGTACGCTCCCTGCAAACACCGGCAGCGTTACAGGTATGGATAACTGCGATTCAACAGTTTCAATTTCATTTGCGAACATTATCATAGCCGGTTCCTGCCCGGCATCCTACACGATTCATCGGACCTGGACAGCTCTTGATAATTGCGGCAACTCCAATACGTGTATGCAATCAATTTTTATTGAAGACAGTGTAATACCTTCCATTACTTGTCCATCTAATGTAACGATCTCGTGCACTGCCAATACGCTCCCTGCAAACACCGGCAGCCCTACAGGAACAGACAATTGTGATACAAGCCCAACTATTACGTATACAGATGTTTCTTCGGGTGGTACTTGCCCGCAGGAGTATACTATTATTCGCACCTGGAAGGCTCAGGACGACTGTGGTAATATCAATACATGTAATCAGACCATTACGATAGATGATAGTAGTCCACCTGCGCTAACCTGCCCGGCGAATGTTACAATTCAATGCACTGCAAGTACATTACCGGCAAATACGGGTGTACCTACAACTTCAGATAATTGTGATCTGACACTAAGTATAACTTTTTCTAATGTGATAACTAGTGGAGGATGTCCTCAGGAATTTATAATTACCCGTACCTGGATAGCTACTGATGATTGTGGAAATAGTAGTACATGCAATCAAATCATTTCCGTTGAAGACAATACAGCTCCTGTAATTTTATGTCCACCAAATATTACCATCCAATGCACAGCCAGCACCGTTCCCTCGAATACAGGAACTGCTACAGCTAATGACAATTGCGGACCAGTACTCTCTGTAACCTTTGCTGATATTTCGGTGAGTGGAACCTGTGCTCAGGAATATACCATAACCCGAACCTGGACTGCAACCGATGCATGCGCAAACTCCAGTACCTGCACACAAACTATTTTTATAGATGACAGCCTCGGACCCGTTATCACCTGCCCCCCTAATATAACCATTCAGTGTACGGACGTAATTCTACCTGCTAACACAGGAATGGCCACATCAACGGACAATTGTAACAGCTCACCTACAGTCACTTTCAGCGACGTCAGTGTAGGGGGCATATGCCCACAGGAGTATACAATCTCGCGAACATGGGTTTCTACAGATGCTTGCGGGAATAGCAATAGCTGCGTACAAGTAATTTTTATAGATGACAGTACTTCGCCCGTTATAACTTGTCCTGTCAATATTACAATTGAGTGTACCGCAGTTACACTACCGGCTAATACAGGTACTGCAACGTCCTCTGATAATTGTGATCCTTCACCCAGCCTTAGCTTCTCTGATATCATCACCGGGGGCACATGTCCGCAAGAGTATGTGATCACACGCCGATGGCAGGCGACAGATGATTGCGGCAATAGTAGCACATGCAATCAAATCATAGTTGTAGACGATAGTACGATCCCAATGATTAGCTGCCCTGGCAATATTACAATTGAATGTACATCAAGTACATTGCCTCTTACTACGGGAACTGCCACAGGAACTGATAATTGTGATACATCTCCCTCGATAAGTTATAATGATAGTAATGCAAGTGGTTTATGCCCCCAACAGTTTACCATCACACGCACATGGACGGTAGTGGATGATTGTGGAAATAGTTCTACATGTAACCAGATCATATCAATTCAGGATACTGCCCCTCCAAATATTATATGTCCTGGTAACATTACAATTGAATGCACAGCAAATCCTTTGCCGGCGAATACAGGAACTCCCGCAACTTCGGATAATTGTGACATAGCTCCTGTATTAAGTTTTAGTGATTCCAGTGTTTCAGGTAGTTGCCCAAATGAATACACCATTACACGAACCTGGATGTCAACAGATGACTGCGGAAATACAAGTCTTTGTACCCAGTTGATTTTTATAGAAGACAATACTTCACCTGAAATTACCTGTCCTGTAAATGTTACAATTGAATGTACGGCAAGTACTCTGCCATCTAATACCGGATTACCAATGATAACTGATAATTGTGATCTATCACCTGCATTCACATATTCAGATGTAATTACTGCTGGTACGTGTGCTCAGGAAAATACAATTGCCCGAACATGGACTTCGATGGATACATGTGGAAATACGAATGTTTGTATTCAATTAATTACCCTTCAGGATATTGTTCCTCCTGTAATAACATGTCCTGCGAATGTGACCATCCAGTGTATAGAAAATACGCTTCCCGATAGTACGGGCATGCCGGTTATTGTAGACAATTGTGATATGGGTCAGGAAATTGAGTTTACTGATGTGACGGTAGCAGGGCCAACACCAAATGGATACACTATTCAAAGAACATGGGTAACAACGGATGAGTGTGGAAATTCTTCAAGTTGTTTGCAAATCATCATTGTTGAAAATCCAATTGATCCTGAGATCACGGGATTTACTTTTGACACAATATGTTCGGGAGGAATTATTTCCTACACCGCAGAAGACCAGGGACTCGGGCCTGCCACGTATAACTGGACATTTGGTTCAGGATCTTCACCTTCATCAGCCAATGGAATTGGACCGCACACAGTACAGTACACGTATAACGCTACAAATGGATCCACGGGTGCAAATACGATCCTGACGGTAACCATTGCAGGCTGTGCAAGTGTGACAGATACAGTTGCCAATACACATGTAAATGCGATACCCAATCCAGCTATCAATGGGGCGATGGGAAATCTATGTTATTTCAGATTAGACACCTTTGTTCCCGCTGCACCTCAAATGGCAGGATTTACATATGAGTGGAATTTTGGTAATGGTGCAAGCATACCTTCAATCACTGGATATGGGCCTCATTATGTAGAGTATGATACGATTGGGCAGAAAATCGTACGACTAATTGTGTTTTCTAATGAGGCAGGAGCTTCATGTGGTGACACAGGGACGATTTCGTTCATGGTAGTTGTATGCAATGGAAATGTAACGGGTCGCGTGCGCAAACCTGATGGATCAGGTATTGGCTCTGTTATTGTTAGAATTCACAGAGATAATGATCTTAACGGGTTACCTGATGGGCCATTCGTAAAGAGTGTCCTTACTACAGGATCCGGGTCATACACATTGACAGATCTGGTCCCTGGTCATTATGTTATCAAGCAAAATGATCTTCCGGGATACTTTTCTCTATATGATGCGGATGAAACAGAGGATGGGGATGCAGTCCAAAACAATGATCCAAATGATAATCTGATACCTGCAACGATCGCGCCTCAAACGATTGATGCGGACAATATATTTGTGGATGTTACCAGCCCGGGAATTGCCAGTGGATATGTGTTTGAGGATTTTGACATGGATGGAATGCCCGATACAGGTGAAGGCATTGGGGGTGTGCAAATAAAACTTTTTCCGGATGTTGATCAGAATGGAATTGCTGATCCCGGCAATCCACTAGCTACTACGTTAACATCAGCAATAGGCTATTTTACTTTTGGGAATATGACGAATGGTGATTATGTGATCACTGAAACACAGCCCGCGAATTATGACAACGTACAAGATATAGATCAGTCTAATGACTCTGATGTGGTGCCCAATACAAATACGACTGATGATATCATCCCGGTAACAATTAGCAATGGTGAGACAGATGCAAATAATTACTTCAAAGAGAGTAGTACCTGCAGTCAGGTAGTCACCAACACAAATGATTCGGGTCCGGGGTCTTTGCGTTACGCCATAAATTGTGCTGCTTCCGGGGATACTATAGCTTTTCACAGTGCTCTTTATAACCAGGTCATTCACCTTAATTCTGATCGTATTATTTTCAATAAGGATATCTATTTGCACTCTGATGTGAATCCAAGAGTCAGGATCCAGTCTGACATCTCCGGAGCGTTTAAAATCAATTCAGGGTTTTATGTTGAATTTAAAAACATCAATTTTACCAGTGGACTTAGTGGCACGCTGGGTGCGACTTTTGAAAATTACGGGCAACTCGTTTTATGGGATGCTTATCTCTATCGAAATGCACTTTTACTTTCAGGAAACTACTTAATTTATAATAGCGTTCCGGGCATCATGACAGCGAAAGGTGTAATACAGATTGAAGTGGAATGATGTGTTATGCTGTCACTGAGATTCATTAATAAAAAAAGGGTCAAACAAATACGGATGTATTTTTTTGGCCCTTTTACAATTTGATATGTTTTATAAAAAACGGGATTACAATTTATTTTTTCGAATGACTAACATTGAAGTGCATTCGCATCTGCCTGAGCCGCATTTAAAGCTTGTTGAAATCCTGCTCCCTGTCCTGCTTCATTTACACAGCCTCTGATCTCTTC
>JAYUXX010000431.1:0-3138 GCA_043752765.1 Saprospiraceae bacterium
TTTTCTTCAGAGCAGGCTTCGTCAAGAACTCCTTTCGCGATTACAACCATAGGGTGGCTTGATACCTTTCAGAACAATTTGGCCTTAGCTGTCACTAATAATTCTTTGACCCAAACGTATACTTTTGAAAAGATGGCAGCTGGAGTTGAGGCATTGATTAACATAGCGACGATTTCAGGTCAATCACGTATGGTTCACCAAACGCAAGTCAGTGATTTTCAGGTAACAGTCAGTGGGTATTCACAAGCGTTGAAAGACCTGTATAATGAATCATATGATACCTACCGCGACCATTGGCTCTCAACTGATACCACCGAGACTTACCCGGTAGTTATTGAGGTAAGTATTATTTCGCTCTCTGGAAATACACTTAATGTTAGAGTTACTACAGTTGTAGGCGTGTGCAACACTTGTCTAAATACAAATTACACCAACACTGGAGCGGAGTGTGATGGAGATGCATTTCAAACAGATGAAGCATATTATGTGGGTGGGGGAGATGAAGAATTGCTTTTAGTTAGTAGTTACACACTCCCAATGTGCGATTGGCCATGTGGTGAAACCCCAGCTTGTTCAACACCAGCCACTACGGCATATGAGCAAATCGAGGAGAGGATCAACTTTAACTATTTAGCAAATAACCCACCTTGTTTCGACGCAATCCTAGTAGGCTTTATTAATGTGGAGACAAAATTTGCCCAGGGTTCTCCTTATGATTTTTTAGAGGAGGATTGTGGGATTGCTCAGCAACAAACAATAGGAACGTGTATGGAAGATGATCTGTTAAATTGCGCCTATTGCTCTTTTTACGAACAGATTGGGATTGATCCTTTTGAGATTCCTTCCAACAAGCATTTTATTTCACTCAATATCGGTGTTGATTGGTGTTTCGTCTGTATGCTGCCAACATGTGATAAATGGAGCTATCCTATTGCAACATACACTTTCGGCACCCCAGTTTGCAAAAATCTCACTGTATATCCAGGCTGGATGGACCCTGTGTATGTTAATTTGAGCAATATGACCTTCTAATTTGTTTTCTTGCGCACAAAATCCCGGGAGAATTGTACAAATAACGCTCTCGGGATTTACTTTTTTAAAATGAAAAAAACAGTTCTATTCATCTGCGTTGTTCTTTTGTTATTATCTGGCAAAAGTGGTTTTTCTCAATCCGATACTGTTCTCGTCGGATACACCAAAAATGATCCAAACTTCTCGGTCATCACCCAGATGCTTATACTTCCGGGCAATAAAATAGCATTAACTGAAGGTGCGGTTGCCGGGTATAAGGCATTGGTTACAGATAGCAAAGGACAAATAATTCATCAACGCAAGTTGGATTACGTCGATGGGTACACCATCGAATCAAGTTCCTACATATTTGATGATACAACGAGATATGTCTATATCGGGAGTGCCATACGTAATGGAAAACGATTTTTCATCTCTTTTTCGCTGGATACTACCCTTCAGGACATCAGGCTTATTGATACCGTCCAAACAGGAGACGATGTCAGAGTATTAACGACTAAAATGAAATACAATCCTTACAAATCTCTTTGGGAGGGTTTTGGCTTTGGAAGTAAGGTGGCCGTTCAGGATGTTTCATACATTTGCTACATAGGTTTAGATAAAAATTTCGAATTCGAAAAATTCAAGAAAATAAGCGGCGATTACCACGAAGGCCCAGTCCTTGAGTTCCAATGGATAGAATCTTTGAGCCGGTACTTTGTCAAAACATTGGGTGATCGTTCAATACTGGTGGACGAAACATTCAATGTTATTAAAGAAATCGTCGGCATTACCATTGTTTATGAATTCAATTCAATTATGCATACTAGTTCATTGGGTATGTTTGATTGCCTTGAACCCATAGGCAGCACAATGCTCTGCTATGCTAAAGAGGCGTTTGATTGGCCTTATAATGCAGCTTTTGCCACGCTTGATCTTCAAGGAGATAGTATACATGTGATTGATGCCATCCCATTAAGCAACCCACCTTTAGGCATGAATTATGGCTCTACCATGCGCGTGGATCTGGATGGAAATTACGTGATATCAGGCATAAATGCATATAACCCTCCTAATCCAAACGCAATCAGGGTAGCCAAGTTCTCGCCAGGCACCTACGAGAAAATCTGGGAGTTTACCTACCAAAACGATATACTTTTTGAAACATGGGACATGGAAATTGACCAAAACAATGATATTATTATAGTCGGATATGCAGATAACATCTTTGGTGACGGCCAAGCGCATGGGTTTTTATTAAAGGTGTATTCTAACGGAACCCTTACTTCCTATCATGAATTACCCAATAACTTAAGTAACCAACATTGGGTACAAATCAGCCCAAATCCAGCATCCTCAAATCTTTGCATTCAGACCAATACCCATCCCCACACGGTTAGATTATGGGATTTATGCGGTAGCTTAGCATTGGAGGAACAAATTGGATTTAGTAGCAATAATGAGCCATATTGTTTTGATCTTCCAACAAGTATTATGCCGGGGTTTTATGCAGCAGAGGTCATTTTTGCTGATGGTTATCGGGTGACTAGAAAAGTGGTGGTGGGGCAGTAATATTACCGCCCAAACGAGTCTCCGCTTGGTGGACGTATATTTGTTCGGCCTAAAAATCTCTAAGTATGAAACCAACGATCCTCCTCACCACCTTTACTTTTTTAGCCCTCCAATTACATGCCCAAACTTTTGCTCCAATAGGCGCAAAATGGGTGTACTGCTACGCCGTAAATGCTGAAGGTGGCACACCCGGCCTAGACTCGCTCATCGCTGAATCGGTGACTGAAACGCAATTCAATAACCTGCCTTGCAAAACCCTGCACATAGTGCACTGTTCGCCCTCAAGTTTTGGCTGCGGTTTAGTATCAGCGTTTACAGTCTGCCAGTCTGGAGAAAGGGTTTTTTACCGGGAAACAGATTCCTTACACCTGCTTTACGACTTCGCCGCAGTGCCGGGGGATACGCTGACGCTCCGTTACCCTGTATTGATTGATCTATTCAATGCAGATGCAGTAGCAACAGGAAGCCCGACCCATTTTGATATTGTAATAACAGATACCGCGACTGTAATTCTCCAAGGGCAATCCATTCGCAGCCAATCTTATGAACTGGTGG
>JAYUXX010000432.1:0-3133 GCA_043752765.1 Saprospiraceae bacterium
GCATGCACCGCGCCTACCAACCAAATAATCCGTGCAACGCGAATACCATCCATCCACACCAAATATTCACGCAACGCAAACCCACCAATCAAATAAACCTTCAACACATAACAACCAAATAATTCACGCAGCACAAACCAACCAATTAATTCCTGACACGTACATTCCTATCAATCAAATAATCCATGCAACGCGCCTACCAAACCAAAATCAACCTGCAACAGGTATAATCAATTTTCAAATAAAATGGATCCTAAAACCCTAGCCTAATGGATAGAATAAAATTCCGCCCAGAAGCAACTATACCAGAACTATAGGGTCTATATCGTTTGTCAGCTATATTCTCAAGTCCCGCAGTGATTGTGAAATTCTTTTCAAAATGAACAAGCGCTTTAAAATTAATTGTATACCACCCGGGTGAAAATGGATTTCCATCATCATCGATTGCATAGATTTCTGTTTTTCCCTGCTCTTCAATAGGAAGTTCAGCAAACGACTTTCCATCGCTGTACTGTGTATACAAAACAAGACTCAGATTACTTTCCTTGTAACTTATCCGTGAAACACCGAACAGTGGTGCTGCATGCCTTGAAGGACTCGTAGAGCCATCATCTAATTCTTCTTCACCTACCTGGTAATTCAGATCTGTTGAAAAACCAAAGCCAGAGGGAAGTTGAATTTCTACTCCAAGTTGTAATCCATACACACGGGCAATGGCTCCATTTTGAATAGCTTGAACGCGACTCAATTCTCCATCATATAGAATACTATCCTGGCCATTTAGCAAAAAATCTCTTCTCACCATCGCATTATCCAATCGTGTATAAAAACCGGTCAAATCAATCTTTACATTTTTTCCAAGAAGTGTTGCCAGGCCCATCTCTGCGTTGTAGGCATACTCAGCTTTGAGATCAGGATTAGGTACAATCACAAACCCGGGTTCAGAATCAAAAACTTTGCCAGCATCGTCAACATTGGGTGCACGAAATCCTGTAGATATATTCGCACTGATGACCCACCTTGCATTTGGACTCAGGACAAAACCGATGTTTCCGGTTAAAGCTCCATTATTGATTTTTGCTGTTGTGTAAGGAAAGGGATAGAACCGGGTATCAAATTGTGCATCCAGGTTGAACAGATTATATCGTACACCCCCTTGCAAAGTTAGTTTCTCATTTAGATGCATCAGGTAATTGAGGTACATACCATAAGATGACCACATGGCTTGCGGATACCTTGCCGGACCATCTGCAGATTCTCCGTTTGAAATATTTTCATCAATTCCAATCGAAGTCACATCGTCTATTACTGCTTCGAGGCCATAAAACAATTTATCCTTTGCACGAATTGATTTTATAAAATCAAGATTTATCGAATAGGCATCTACTTCCTCCTCACGAATGTGTCGTTCGTCTTCATTAAAGTTTCTATCGATCCTGCTTTCTTCAAATCTCTGGTAAGCAAGATTGATTGACATTTGATCATACACGCTATTATTGCCATGATGATTAATACGTAAATTATTCATCATCCATACTTGAGGACCATAATTCCATTCACCATACCGTGGCAAACCATTTCGATACCTGATCTGCCGATTGTAACGGGAATAAGGAGAGGTAGTTGAATAATGAAAACCATATTGGAAATCCCAACTTTTATTTGGAGAAAAAAGGATCTTCTGCATAAAATTGATCTGTGAGTATGCTGAAGGTCGCTGTACCTGAGGATCATCATTTGTGACAATACGATCTACACTATCTATTCGCTGCACAAAGAATGGCCGGAGATATTCTTCAGGACCAAAGGATCCCATACGCAAATCATCATAATCGCTAGAAGTGATACTACTCACGAGAGCCCATTTCCTCCACCCTACGTTGATATCAAAATGCCCCGTCATCTCATCATTCGAAGATGAATAGCGTGCAATGCCTTTTCCTGTGATCAGCGATGTTCCTGAGAATGACAATTGTGGAGTCAATGTGCCAAAGCTCATCACTCCTCCAATCGCATCACTGCCATAGATTACAGATCCGGGTCCAAATAATATCTCTGTTTTCTCTGTCGCAAATGGATCGAGTGAAATCACATTCTGCAAATTTCCACTTCGGAAAATAGCCGTATTCATTCGTACACCATCGATAACATACAACAGTCGGTTTGTTGAAAAACCACGGATCATTGGACTCCCTCCACCCTGTTGGCTTTTCTGAATAAATACTTCACCTGATGAGCCTAACATATCAGCTGCTGTTTGTGGATTCTGTAATGAGATCTCACGTAATGATAGACTTGTAATTTTAGCCGGCACATCGCGTGAACCCTGGCGCCACTTTGATGCGGATACAACCACCTGGTCAAGTGAGATTCCTTCTTTGGTTAGGCGTATGGTAAACTTCATGGTTTCAAGTTCAGTGAAACTAACGCGGTTCACTTTAAATCCCATGCTTCTGATCTCAATAACTTCGGCACCTTTAAACCCTGCGATGTCGGCCTGGCCATCTGCATTAGTCATGACAAAAGCCCTGCTATTATCGCTTGCTAAAATGACTAACTCTAGTGGATATCCTGTCTCGTCATCAAGAATTGTGATGATCTGGGCTTTGGCTGACCGAGAGATAAATACCAATAGCAACAGCATGAAAAAAAATCTCATTCCGATTTAATTTTAATAATGAAACAAATACAAAAGACCTGCGCTAAAGATGCGCAAGTCATTGGATAAAATATTTTGTTTCAGCAGTATTTCGGGGGCAGGAATGGTGGATCTTGAATGCATGTAATTGCAGAGAAGCAATAATTGGTCTGTTCATTGCAAATTACTGAGAGAATCTCCTGTAGCTGCATATAGCAATCCAGGTAGAGATTTTTGAAAAACCGGAAAACATAGTTTTGTTTTTCATCGCCCTGAGGAGTATGCCCAAAGGCATGTAAGACCAAAACTTGCCTGTCTTTTCTAACACTTGTTTCTTTATGATCGTGATGACACCAGTACCAGATTGTATCACTAACAATCTCTGTACAAATAATGTCGTACATCTCACCCTTGTATTCAAATTCCTTTGCGTGTTCCCATTGTAGAAGTGTTGTAGATTCTGCCTCCGTGAATTTCAGGAGTACCTGGGCTTCT
>JAYUXX010000433.1:0-3129 GCA_043752765.1 Saprospiraceae bacterium
TGATAATTAAAGATTATTGAAGGAATATGAAACAAGGCAGGAAGTTCTACTGAGGCCCAGAACACACTTCTCAATAGGGATCAAGCAATGAAAACATTCACAGAACCGCGTTACAAAAGATATAGGGCGAAATATCAATTATAGCCCGCGTTAAACAAGATTAAGTGAGGAGAGATCCAACCCAGACCGTATAATAATAAGATGCAGTTTGAATTACGATCACCAGACCGCGATTGCCAAGATGTAGAGACGGGGATCAACCCAGATCGTAAAATAATAAGATGTAGTTTAGAAAACGAATCACCAGACCGCGATAGCGCAGATGTAGAGACGGGAACCGACAGATCGTGATCGATAAGATGGAGAGTGTAGGACCAACCCAGACTGTATAGTGATAAGATGCATTTAGAAAACGATCACCAGACCGCGATAGCCAAGACGTAGAGACGGGAACCGTCTGCCCGTATAATAATAAGATGCAGTTTGAATAACGATCACCAGACCGCGATAGCCAAGACGTAGTGACGGGAACCGTCTGCCGGTATAATAATAAGATGCAGTTTGAAGAACGATCACCAGACCGCGATAGCCAAGACGTAGAGACGGGAACCGACAGATCGTGATCTATAAGATGTAGAGACGGGATGCATCACGTCTCTACATCTTATAGATCACCAAATCACCAAATCACCCGATCACCCGATCACCCGATCACCCGATAAATTATGCTGGTACTTTTCCTGCCTTCTCGCGTTCCCAAAAACGATGTTTAGCAATGGCATTTATAAATTCCTTTGGACTACGATCGAGCACAACACCTCTCGAGGTATTGCTTTTATCTGACTTGCCATCGATTTGAATTTTACTTCCCACAGCAGTTAAGAAAATCAGGTCCACTCCTTCACCATCTCCGGCAATTGGCTTGCAATGCTTGTAGGCTTCTTCAATAAAATGAATGGCATCCGCTTCACTTTGCAGGGTAGCAAGACTCTTAGCGCCTCCGGGTACATACACAGCATCAAATACAACAGATGTAGCCGTCAGATAACTCTGATCCACCTTAATCTGCTGGCCTGAAGATGAATGGATAAACCCTAAATGTGGAGCAATAATCTTTGTTACAGCTCCCGCACCTTCTAATGCCCTCTTCATATTTCCCAGAGGACCATCATCCACGCCATCTGCTGTAAGAATAGCCACGCATCGTGTTTTAATTGTGTTTTTGACGGTATTAACCATACTCAACGCTTCTGAAACCTGAAGTTCAGGCCTCACCTTTATAGGTTGGAATTTTTTAGGATCCCCATCTGCAGGAATACTTAGATTCATAGGTTGCTCCGGTCCTTTTGGAACCGCAATTCCCAATCCTTGTGCAACCCTGGCAGCTAAAGATTTATCCACCTGCGTGAGCATACCTACTACCCGTACACGGATATCTTCACGTTCCAGCTTGCCTAATTCAAATCGGAATGCGTCCACAATATGATTCTGCTCCGATTCACTCTGGCTGTTAAAGAATAATGTAGCCTGACTAAAATGATCGAAAAAGCTTCTGCTACGAGCACGGATCTTACGCGCATCGATACGCTCATTGTAGGAAACAAATCCGCCTTCTGAAGCCTTGGCCTGAAACGGACAACCATTACCCGTTGTATTCGGGTGATAACTTGATTGGCCTGCATCAATATTCTGACGCATATGTCCATCCCGTTGATTATTGCGCACCGGAACTACAGGTCGATTGATTGGGATCTCATGAAAATTAGGTCCTCCTAATCGGCTCAGCTGTGTATCTGTGTATGAAAATAATCGTCCCTGTAACAAAGGATCATTTGAAAAATCAATGCCAGATACAATATGACCCGGATGAAATGCAACCTGCTCTGTTTCTGCAAAGAAATTGTCCGGATTACGGTTCAACGTCATCTTGCCAATCAGTTGTACAGGTACTAATTCCTCAGGGATCAGTTTTGTCGGGTCGAGCAAATCAAAATCAAATGCATGCTCATCTTTTTCTTCGACGATCTGAACGCCAAAATTCCATTCAGGAAAATTGCCCGATTCAATAGCTTCCCACAAGTCTCTTCGATGGAAGTCAGGATCCTTTCCATTAATCTTTGTGGCTTCATCCCAGGCAACGGAATGAACACCAAGCACTGGTTTCCAATGGAATTTTACAAAAACGGATCTGTTGTTTTCATTTACAAATCGGAATGTATGAACACCAAATCCCTCCATCATCCGATAACTTCTCGGAATAGTCCTGTCACTCATAGCCCACATAATCATATGCATACTCTCCGGCATCAGGGAAACAAAGTCCCAAAATGTATCATGAGCAGAAGCGGCCTGTGGCATCTCATGATGAGGTTCAGGCTTGACAGCATGTATCAGATCCGGAAACTTCAAGGCATCCTGGATAAAGAAGATCGGAATGTTATTTCCTACGAGATCATAGTTTCCTTCTTCTGTATAGAATTTTACAGAGAAACCTCGCACATCACGCGCCACATCAGCAGATCCTTTTGAACCGGCTACTGTGCTAAATCTCACAAATACAGGTGTCCGGGTGCCGGGCTGTTGAAGAAAGTGAGCTTTTGTATATCTCGACATAGATTCATGAAGTTCAAAGAATCCATGTGCGGCAGATCCTCTGGCATGTACAATACGCTCAGGTATTCTTTCATGGTCAAAGTGGGTTATTTTTTCACGAAGATGAAAGTCTTCAAGGAGGGTGGCGCCACGTTCTCCCGCTTTCAATGAATTCTGATCATCATTGATGCGTAGGCCGTGATTCGTAGTTAGGAATTCGCCTTCACCGGTTGTGGTGTTTCTGGCAAGGTCCTGGATTTTAGCGTTGTCTTTATTTGGTTTTTTCGGTGATTTTGCCATGATTTTTATAGTTAGAAAGTTTAAAACAATCGGGTAAGGTAATAGTTGAAGTGCGGTATGGGAAAGAAGGTTTGGTAATAAATCTAAAATTCTCAAGGCTGCCTTTCAAAAAATTAGACAGGAAGGTTAGACAAAAAACATGCTGAGCTGAAGAGATATAGGATTGGGAAAGAATGATGTCAACCATCTTACTTGAACTTCATGATATCGATCTCAATTTATACCAAGACTAACCTT
>JAYUXX010000434.1:0-17108 GCA_043752765.1 Saprospiraceae bacterium
TCTCTTCGTAGGAACCATAGAGATTTTCCGTTGAGTTTTTTGTTTCATAGTTGACCACTTATTAGGTTATTTTTGGTCAACCTATTCTAGGCAAAGACAATTCAGCATTACATTCCTAATTCTTCCAATGCTGCACTTAGGCTTCGTTCTATTCCATCACCTTTCCATTGAGGTGCTCCTGTAATAGATTTAATTGTCATGATTTGTTCTTTAGATCTTCCTGCTTTCATTTCAGACGATACCTGTTCCAAAAGTGCGGTCAGATAATCTGCGAAGGCAGCAAGATCTTCTTTTCCACCGGTCACTTCATAACCTTCTGCTGCATGGCCAAAAATGAAGATGGTATCGTTGTCAAAGTTTGTTTGCAATCGTTGCAGGATTTGGATCCAATTATCAATTCTGGCTTCGAAACCTTTATCAATATAAGGAAAGCGCCTATTAAAGACAAGGTCTCCACAATGGACAACATTAGCTTGTTGAAAATGGATAATACTATCTCCGTTTGTATGAGCAGGACCCCAATATTGAATATCAATCGTTTCATCGCCACACTTTTCCTGCCATCGATCGGTAAAGATCATATCCGGATAAAGTTGTTCGGCTTCAGTGTTATTCTTTTTTGCGGAAGCTATCTGATTGATTCTCGAATTTTCATGTGCCAACACATTTCGTGCGATATTCTGAAATGCGATATTGCCTGATGTATGATCTCCATGATGATGCGTGTTGATCAAATATCGGATAGGGGCTTCTTCCCTCTTGCGAATTTCTTCAATCAGGTGGCCTGCCTGTTCGCGGAATTGTGAATCTACTACTACAATATTCCCGGGCTGTATTAGCCAGCCTACGGTTCCTCCTTTTTCTTTAAATATTCCTACGTTGCGTCGGATAAGTTTCATTTCATAATTATTTGGCATCCATCGTGTCATCCATGAGGGAAGGGTTGTGAGTGGAAGAACGAGGCTACTTGTTTGGACAAAAGTTCTTCGATGCATAAGTATGTAGTACTTTTAAGAAACCTACCAAATGTAAACTTAAGGATTGACCCATGTGAAAATCGTATACTTTCTACTCTTCGCGACCTTTTTTTATCAGGGACAGCTCCGGGCTCAAGTGGAAGAGGTTCGTGTCTATACCGAAAAGATGGCTTCCTTTCCAGGCGGCACTACAGAATTATACAAATTCATTTATAGTCATCTTGAATATCCTTCTGAGGCTAAAAAGTGGGAGGTTTCAGGTGAAGTCATAACACAGTTTGTAGTGGACCAAAATGGAGATTTGAGATCAATAAAGGTCATAAAAGGCCTGGGTTATGGACTTGATGAAGAAGCCATTCGTGTCATTGAACTGATGGATAAAGAGCATCAATGGGAACCTGCCACGCTCATGGGACAACCTGTTCCTATTACCTATAACCTCCCAATTAAATTTGTACTCTGAGGTTAATCGACTGGATGGACGGTAGGTAAAATTTCAAAGCTGTATGTAATCTTCGCTACCTGATCAATCATCTTACTGACGGTACAGTATTTTTCGATGGACATGGAAATTGCTTGATCGGCTTTAGATTCTTTGATATTTCCAAACAGTTTGTAATGCAGGTGAATGGCCGTAAAGACCTTAGGGATCTGGTCCTGAGCCCGTTGCCCATCCATTTCAATTTCAAGATGGTCGAGGGGTTGGCGCATCTTTTTTAACAATTCCACTACATCAATAGCGGTACAACCAGCGTGACTCATCAAAAGGTACTCGGTGGGCGAAGGTGCCAGGTCTTGACCCCCAATTGTAGTCCCTCCTTCAATAGTCACGGTATGTCCACGTTCATTTGTGGCCTCAAAGCGCACAGCTGTATTTACCCGTTTCAATGTTATTTTCATGTTATTCAGCCTTTTATTTGCAATGATAACCCCCAAAATCTGGTTCTTTCAGATATCTTTGAGGTCTCAAATCTGATCTCTACAAACTAAAAAAAACTTTCTAATTATGTGGGTATTAGCCATTTTAGGTGCGCACTGGTATCTGTCGTTGTTTACACAGACTTTTTTTCATCACAGATATGCGGCTCATCGCATGTTTACCATGACAAAAGGGACAGAGAAATTCTTTTACGTACTCTCTTTCTTTTTCCAGGGTGCTTCATACCTGAGTCCCCGTGCTTATGGTATCCTTCACAGGATGCACCATGCTTACGCGGATACTGAGTTGGATCCACACTCTCCGAAATACGATAAGAACTTGTTTGCCATGATGTGGAGGACCAGAAATACCTACAAAAGTATTTTTGATCACGCTACGATTGTAGAACCACACTTTACTAAAGATCTGCCGGATTGGGATAAATTCGACCGCTTTGCATCGAGTGGTTTTATCCGGATTGCTTGGGTTGCCATCTACGTCCTATTGTACATAGTACTAGGAGCCCCATGGTGGTTATTTCCGTTGATTATCATTCATGCGATCATGGGTCCTTTCCATGGCATGATCATCAACTGGTTCGCGCATACAATCGGTTACTGGAACTTCAAATTGAAGGACACTTCTCGTAATCTTTTTCCGGTTGATCTATTGATGCTTGGCGAAGGCCTTCACAATAATCACCACAAGAATAGTGGCCGCGCGAACTTTGCATGGCACAAGTATGAATTTGATCCGGTTTATCCAGTGATCAAAATGCTTGCTTTCTTTAAAGTGATCAAAATCAGAAAAGTAACCACCCCTGAAGCGGATGAGTTTGCTGTAGTGGATCGTGAAGCACCGGCGGCACACCAGATTTCCGCACCGGTGATGAACAATAATTAAAGTGTTATTGATGGGTGGAGGGATGACGATTCTTTGAAATCATTATCTCTCCATCATCATCACTTGAGTTCAGCCCTACTCACCTACATCCTCTTTTATCACACAGTTTAGTCTGTGGATTCAGCTTATTATTTCTCGAAGAGATTCGAAATCGGCATCGTAAGTATCAATGGCTTAAGTTTCGCATTTTCCTGCTCTTGGCTATTACTGAAGGAATGGCGGTGAGAATGGTCGCCATAAGAAGGAGTATTATCAGTAGGCTGACATTACCCAGATCCTGGAAATAGACAACAAAAAGAATAAAAAGCAAATTCACTCCTACCAGTACCGAGGTAGCTTTCATATGTGAAAGGCCCGAATCCAATAGTAAATGATGGATGTGGCTTCGATCCGGATGAAGAGGTGATTTTCCCCTGAATATCCGTACGATAAATACCCGGAGCGTATCAAAGAGTGGCAGGATCAGGATTCCAACAGCTACAGCAGGCACTGCTTTAAATGCATAAGGCGACCCAACGATCTCCGTGTGAACTTCAATAAATTCGATGACCATAATCGCGGAGGTAAGCCCAATGAGCATTGAACCGGTATCTCCCATAAAAATCCTCGCCGGGGTTACATTGTACTTTAGAAAAGCGATACACGCTCCCGCAAGTGAATATGCGATGATCGCCAGGTCAGTTCGATCAATCAGAAAAAACCATGTTCCCATCGACAGCGATATCAATGTACCCAGGCTGCCGGAAAGTCCATTAATTCCATCAATCAGGTTGAAAGCATTGATAATGACCAGAATCGTAAACATCGATAAAATAATAGATGGTATCTCAGGAAGTGCATAGATCCCAAAAATGCCATATAGGCTTGTAAGTTTTACCTGCGCTTTAAATACCAGAATAAAACAAGCGAGAATCTGGCCTAATAACTTTCTGTAAGGAGACATCGGCAGGATATCGTCTTTGGCGCCGATGAGAAATATGATGATGAATGCACACAGAATGTATTGCAGATCACCGAACACATCAAACGGGGTCCAGAGGATAATACTAAAAATGACACCTGCGAAAATAGCCACACCTCCAAGTGTAGGTACAACCTCTTCATGTGACTTTCGTTCGTCGGGGACATCATAAAGCTGTTTGACCTTCGCAATGTTGATGATGCTCGGGATAGCCATATATACCAGTATAAAGGCTGTAATCAAACTCAATATTATGTCATACATAGAGGTTCAAAGTTAATTGGATTCTCTAACAGCTTCAATGCATGAATTCTTTAGGACGCTCATGTGGAAACGCATTCTAATTTAAAGAAAAGCCCCGGACATCATCCGGGGCTTCATTCAATCAAGTCTTTACCAAAAGTTCTTTTATTCTACCCTGATCATTTTCTTCGTAGCGCTATAGTTGCCACTATCCAAACGATAGTAGAGGATGCCATTCGCGGCTATTTCTTTTCTGCTCAATGTAATTGAATGTGTTCCGGCCACGTACTGTTTTTCAATAGCTTTTATCATCTGACCGGTGACATCGAAGATGCTAAGTTTGACAGAGCCAGCTTCAGGAAGATCAAATCTAATGGTCGTCGAACCTGTCCATGGATTTGGTTCATTCTGATAAAGTGCAAAATCAGCTTCTGCAGATGAGCTTGTTCTATTAAGCTTTACATCAAGGATTTCTTCATCGATCGTGTATGCTTCGGCTTCCGTAACTCTGTCCGAGATAGAAATCATGTCCAGAACATTGCCAGTTTGTGTCGCCATAAACTGGATAATAATCTTTGATTCTTTCCTTGCTGTCACTGTACTCAGGTCTGACTGATTCCAGCTCATTGTCAACAATCCATTTTCAAGAATACCTACATTTTCGTTGCCAATGAGAATATCATCACTACTGATGCCTACAAATTCCAGACCTTTCGATTCAAGTGTCCATTGAAATCCTGCCAGTGCTTCGGGTATCGTCAAAGTAACATTCACGATTCCTCCTTCAACTGCCTGAACATCGGCCTCAGCTTTCACATTCATCAATCTTCTGGCACCGCGAGGAAGGATTTGAAGTGCATTCGCTTCAACCGTGTTGTTGACATCACCAATTTTCACACCCACGAAATTCAAACCGGTAAGTGATACACCATCATATTGGAAATCGTTTTGTTCTACAAAAGGCCATGGATTAGTTACATCAATAAGCCCTGCCGTAGTAGCGACAAATCTCCAACTTTCATTATGCGGGAACTCCGTATAAATGCCCAGAATCAATTTTCTTATCTCAATAAGATCAATCGCGCTTATCTGCTGATTATTCGTTGCATCAGCAGCTATGAATTGATATGGTGAATCAAAAAGTTCTTTGCCTAATAAATGTTTTTGAATTCTCACGAGATCCAGGGTGCTGACACCATTACGATGCAGATCATCCCTTTCAGCAACAACCTTATATCGTTGACCCATTTCCTGCGGCACCACAAGTTTAAAGTGACCATTATCACTCGTAGTCATGGAGTAGATAACTTCAGAATCTTTTTTCAAAGAGACTTTGACCTTTTCTACCGGTTCCTGTAGTTGCGTCAGAATCTCTCCTTCAGCAACAATTGGAAATGATATCCCGCAATTACCACTGTTGTCCGTAAAGATGACCGTGGTTGTACAGAAATCTTTATTCCTTTCATCCCAACTGATCACCCCGTTACAATTGTCATCATTACCTCCGTCAGCTACCCAGATATTAATGCTTAATTCAACGCCGAAGGCAGGAATATTGTCATTGTTAAATACTTTGCTAGGCTGATAACTGTCGCCGCTGAAACTGTACAACAATTCTGCTGCAGGCGTACAATCATCAAAACTGGATGCATCAAAATCTTTTGCCCATAGTGTAAGTTCACAACCAATCGGCATGACTACTGTGCTCAATCCGTTGATACAAACTGGACTAGGCTGCTTGCAATCTTCCAATCTGAAAAGATATTCGCAATGTGCCCAGTTACCGCACTCATCTTCTACGCTCCACAATACCCTATGGAAATTACCACAGAATGGTCCATTATATGGAATGCCATTTTTGCGAATTGATTGAATTGAACTTTCTTCAGTATCGAAATAAAGATCAGCTTCATGATTTTCATCCAGAAGTACAACGGTGCGTGGTTTTATCTGAATAAATTCATCTGTATTGAACAAGTATAATTTAACATCGTAAGCTACCTGGATATTACATGCTTCAAGTATACGCTGAGTCATTCTGACGTGAGCGCTGCAGCTACTTGCGTTTGGATCACTTTCACCAAGGAAAGCCTGGTTAGTAGCCGGTAAACTGATACCTTCATCCGCTACACAAACAGTGATCGGTGATTGAGGGCAATTCAGGAAAACAGATTCTGTCTTATCGTGAATTTTAATAACCTGTGTATACTCCCATAGACCAAAACCTGTCAACGGATCATACTGACACCAGTCAATGATCTTCCATTCACGCAAGATTTTGAAACATGCTCCGTCTGATATTTCGAAACGCGTATCCTCATATGAAACTCCAATCAGGCTGCATGCATCATCAATGATGATAGGTTCACCTAAATCACCAAAGTCATTCGGACAATCGGTGATAAGGATGTCACAAGGCCAGATCACACCATCATTCGGATTACTGTTATTACAATTGATGTCGGTGATGTAGAATGGATCGAAATCCACTACCCAGATCCTTTGTGTACAAGTACCCGGAGCAATTCCTTCATTTCCATCACTGGCACTGAAACGACGTTCGATCAATTTCACTGCGCCCGGAGGAGCGTTTGCAGGTAAGTCGCCTCCGCTGCAATCATCGATCACCCGAACTCTCACCTGTAAATTAACTTCGCAATTATCATCTGCAAATCCATCTATACCAAAGAAATGAGGCTGCGGAAACTGATCGTTACCCGGATCGTTGATGATGATAGCCTGTCGATCGCTTTCGTCATAACGGAAACCATCAAACATATTTCCAAAAACACGACTCAATGGATCTTCATCCAGATTGCCATTATGATTTCCTTCCTCATCAACGAATATTCCTTCTTCTACAGCAAACCAGAAATCGCAACTTATTGTGATGTCAGGTGGACACTCTACGAATGGAGATATTTTATCCTGTACTTCGATTTCAACCATACAATAGTTGACATTACCTGCAGCATCTGTTACTTCAAGTTCAACCATAATCGGACCTTGTCCTACATCGCAACAAGCGAATGGCACGCATGGTCTATGCACTGTACCGCGGTCACGGCTATTGACTGGTGGAATTCCACCCGGTGTATGATCAATGCATGCTCCCTCTGTAGTCCAGTCGAAATCAATACAACTATCCATGCGACGTGCACGGAATGTAACGGGGCCACAATTGTCATATGATCCATCGTCAAACACACTTGCCGGAACTAATGTGATGCCTTGTGGTCCGTCATTGGTAAGTGCAACGACGGTATGCTCATCGCAAAGGGCAACCGGAACAACATCATCTTCTACTGTGATCGTAAAGCTGCATGTACTGCTATTGCCGCATAAGTCGGTTACAGTCCAAAAAGCATTGTATGTGCCAAGCGGAAGTTGATTGATGACAAAATTATTTCCAAACTGGACGACAATTCCGCTATTGATGGACAAGTCAAAACTGACTACATCACTACAGTCGTCAAATGCAATTGGTTTGGGAACGCTGACATTCGCATAACAAAACCAGAAGTCAGTTCCAACTGTAATGTTTGTGGGACACGTAAGGATTGGTCCTTCGCTGTCACTTAGCTTAATAATTTGTGTTTGCTCTACTAATTCCAGTGTACACCAATCCAGCACAGTAAATGTGCGTAGTATTTTGATGCCTCCACCGCAGTCCTGTAATACTTTATCCCAATAACCGAGGAAGAGATTACAAAGACCAGCTTCATCAGTCAGATCAAAGCCATCAACCTGTGGCCAGCCGGTCACATCAGGATGACTGCTGGATCCGCAAACGCCTTCGTAATTAGGTGGGAATATAATACTGTCAATCGATAAAGGTTCGATTTGAAATTCCTGAACACAACTGGCGGTAAGACCACTACTATCCGTGACTAACCAAGTGATAATTATAGTGCCTTCACCGCATCCGGCATCGTCTAATATGATGTCGACAATTTCTAATTCAAATTCACCACAATTCTCAATGACATCAGGTTGCAGATTTAAAGGAATATTTCCCGCAAGGATTTGTTCTACTGCGAGACATGAAATCACACAGCTGTCTCCACCTCCACCTACGGGGCAAGCACAGATAATTTGTGGTGGAAGTTTATCTTCAAGACAGACAGTACCCCAACATGAATTACCTGTCTCCGGATCCGTAATCGTTACTGTATAGCATTGATTGAGCGGAAGACCGAAAACTACGATCCATCCTGTATCCGAGCCGAAATCTTCGATCGTAATGATAAAGTCATCCAGACATCCGTATTGATCTCCTTCGAGTATCATGTCTGCAAAAATGTGGGCTTCACAATTTGCATCCACACTGATATTAATCGTGTCATTGCAAGCCATCACAACGGGTATGTCTGCTTCTACAACAGTGATGGTAAATGAACAAACTGCTGTATCGGAGCCATTTGTTGCCATGAATGTTTGTATCGTAACGCCTATTGGGAACGCATCACCGGATGTCAATCCACTGCTGTCGATCTGGGTAATAGTCACTTCGCTACCCCCGCAAATAGCCTCTGCAGTAACTACATAGCTAACAAAAGCTACGCATTCGGTCGGTCCAAGGAATATGATAATGTCATCAGGACAATCAATTTCAAGTGAACCTCCAATACCAGAAACGAATGCCTGGCATGTTGAGGAGTTTCCGCAAGCATCAGTGACAGTTAACGTAACCGGAACTGAAGTTTGTCCGTTAAACTCTTCGCAATTGAAGACGGTTTGGGACAAACTTAGTGTCACTGCTCCACAATTGTCAAAACTTCCATTATCTATATCAGCAGGATCTATCGTAATTATGGTTTCATCTCCAAAATCAATCATGAAGTCCTGACACATCGCAACAGGTGGTGTCAAATCATTCACTAGGATTGTTTGCGTGCATGTAGTTGAGTTGCCACACTGATCAGAGGCGAGATACACCCGTGTCAGTGTAAAATTGTTTGGACATGTTTGGTTAGAAATTACATCATTTACAAATGTCACGGTCACTGTACCGCAATTATCACTTGTGATGACAGAGTTCACATTCGCTGCAGGAACATCCGCAGAACACGAAAGGGTTACGTTGGCGGGACATGTAATGGTAGGTACCGTATTATCAAACACGGTTATGACCTGGTTACAAGTTGCTGAATTTCCACAAACATCGGTTGCTATGAATGTACGCGTCAATGTAAATCGACTAGCGCAAGTTTGATTCGTAATCACATCAACGAAAGTTACGGTAGCTGCGCCTCCGCAATTGTCAGATGTTACAATGTTGCCTGGGGTAGCCGGCGGTACTAATGCTGCGCACTGAACGGTTACGTTGGCCGGGCAAGTGATCGTAGGTGGGGTGTTGTCAAACACAATAATGGTTTGTGCACACGTCGAAGTATTACCACACACATCAGTTGCGGAATAAATGCGCGTGATTGTAAACCTGTTAGCACACGTCAAATTCGTAATGACGTCAGGTGCGACTGTTACTGTGGATGTTCCACCGCAATTATCTGATGTGACCACTGAGGCAGTATTCGTTGCTGGTACCTGGCTGGCACATTGTACAGTGACAGGAGCCGGACATGTAATGGCTGGAGCTGAATTATCAAAAACTGTGATGACTTGAGCGCAGGTTGACGAATTACCACATCCATCTGTAGCCCGATATGTACGGGTCAATGTAAATCGATTAGCACATGTTTGATTTGAAATCACATCTGATACAAAGGTTATTGTAGTTGCTCCTCCACAATTATCAGATGCAACGACAGAGGCAAGATTTACTGCAGGCACAAGACTAGCACATTGAACTGTCAAAGGAGCCGGACATGTAATCGTTGGAGTTGTGTTATCAAATACCGTGATGATTTGTGCGCAAGTTGATGAATTACCGCATCCGTCTGTAGCCCGGTATGTACGGGTCAATGTAAATCGATCCGCACAAGTTTGATTTGTAATCACATTCGATACAAAGGTTACTGTAGTTGCTCCACCACAATTATCTGATGCGACAACAGATGCAAGATTCACTGCAGGTACAAGATTGGCACATTGGACTGTGACAGGGGCCGGACATGTAATCGTTGGAGCGGTATTGTCAAATACAGTAATGACCTGATTACATGTTGCTGAGTTACCGCAGGCGTCTGTTGCACGATAAGTGCGTGTCAGGGTAAAGCGATCGGCGCATGTCTGATTTGTGATAACGTCTCCAACAAAGGTTACGGTTGATGTGCCACCGCAATTATCAGAAGTGGTCACCGAGGCTGTGTTTACAGCAGGGACCAGGTTAGCGCATTGTACAGTTACAGGAGCAGGACAAGTTATAGAAGGAGCTGTATTATCAAAAACAGTTATGGTCTGATTACAAGTAGATGAATTTCCGCAACCATCTGTAGCCCTGTATGTACGGGTCAATGTAAATCGATTAGCACAGATTTGATTTGAGATCACATCTGAAACAAAGGTTACGGTTGATACACCACCACAATTATCAGAAGCTACAACAGATGCAGTGTTTGGAGCCGGTACAAGATTCGCACATTGTACAGACACGGGGGCTGGACAAGTTATTGTTGGAGCTGTATTATCAAAGACAGTTATGGTCTGATTACAAGTTGATGAATTTCCGCATGCGTCTGTTGCACGATACGTACGTGTCAGTGTAAAGCGGTCTGCACAAGTTTGATTTGTAATCACATCCCCAACAAAAGTTACTGTTGCAACTCCACCACAGTTATCTGATGTGACTATAGGTGCTGTATTAGGAGCAGGTACGAGACTAGCGCATTGTACAGTTACTGGCGCCGGACATGTGATGGAAGGGGGTGTATTGTCAAAGACTGTTATGGTCTGACTACATGTTGCTGTGTTTCCGCAAGCATCTGTTGCCAGGTAAGTGCGGGTTACGATAAAGCGATTCGCACACGTTTGATTACTGATCACATCACCAGCAAAAGTGACGGTGGTAGTGCCTCCGCAGTTATCAGCATTTGAGATGCCTGCGGGATTGGGTGCTGGTACCTGGCTGGCACACTGGACTGTTACCGGAGCAGGACACGTGATGGCGGCAATAGTATCTCTTACAGTAAAAGTAACTGTGCAAGTTTGAGAATTGCCAGCGCCATCCTGTACAGTGAAGGTTCTGGTAATCACTAATGGACTTAGTGGGCAACCTGTGCCTCCATTATTTACATCTGATGATGTGATGGATGTGCTATTACAAAATTCAGTAATGATAATTCCATTCATACTGGCTGGAGGAACCTGACTTACGCATTGGAACATACCTCCATTTGCCGGAGGACAGGTAATAATAAGTTCGCAGCATCCTGCAACTGTAATGGAGTCGATAGCCTGGCAACCGTTTGCATCAGTTACTGTGACAAAATATTCTCCGGGTGGTACATTGAAGAGATCTTGTGTTATGGCACCATTCGACCACATATATGTATATGGTGGTGTTCCGCCGCTAACGGTAAGATCAATATTTGCGTTTTGTTGATTAGGTCCCACGCACGTAAATGTGATACTTGTGATAGGGCCTGCCTGTACAATTAAAACTGCAGAATCAATAGCGCTGCAATTTGTTGCCGGATTAGTTACTGTGACAAAGTATGTTCCCGGAGTACTTATAGGGCCGGTGGTCTGCATATTGGAAGTAAATCCACCCGGACCCGTCCACATAAATGTATACATAGCTGTATCCGGAAAAACATCGGCTACAAATACTGTAGTTGTTCCGGCGCAAATAACACTATCGCCTGTAATCTGAACCTGGACAAAAGGAAGAAGGACACTATCCAGTGTAAGGGTATTGGCATACCACCATGTATTGAGTGTACTATTTTCTCCATACCCAAAGGGTGTACCCGAACAGGTTCCTGTTGGTGGATCCCCTATTTGAAAGGTCGTCCATGTTCTGCAACTATCTGTTTGACATACACAACCGTTTAACTGAACTTTGGGTTGACCTGTACCAGGATCTCCTTCATCGATGGTACCTGTCACGACGTCATCAGTAATCTGACTGTCATCCCAATAAAGCAAATTGTTAGCCGAGCCTGAACAGAGAGGTCTTACCGTTTCTGTACAGAAGCCAAATTTTAAAAATTCTACATCAAATGCTGCATAATGTTGAACACCCTGCGAATACCGAACAATGGTGGGTATATCTGAGCCAAATGGAATTTGGGAATTATCTCCCATCAATCCATCCCACGGTATACATAAAGTATCAGCGGTAGGATATGTCATAGCTAATAAAACGTCGGTGGAATCAAGATCATAAATTCCATTGTTATTGAAGTCAAGAATGATCTCTACCTGACCCGGTCGCGTAACACCAACGCTGATACAGAAGCTATCCATCGCAATACAATTGACACTAAACAAATCAACTGCCCCGCATTGGGAAAGTGATGACGGAAATTCCATAGTATCGGGATCATTTACAAAGACCATATGGTCGGCTGCGTTTGCTGTCGCGTTCATATCATTCACGGAACGTCTGTCTGCTATCACATTACCTGTGTTTCCTGGTCCGGAATCACCAAATGACACGTTAAAGGATAATCCCTGGAAACCTGAACTATCAAAATCAATTCGGGATACGAAACCGTCCATTGTGTAAGAGTAAAAGACTCCATTGAATGGCCTATCGAACTGACATTCTGGAAATGCCTGAGTTTTTGGAGGTGTACGCAATGCCCAGTTCAAGGAGAATAGTCTTCCTGGTCGCTCGGTTGTTCCACTCACAACTGTAAAGTCGTACCAAAGGATATTTACAATATTATTTGGCGCGCCATCATCAAATTGGATCGTATAATCTCCGTTCATAGTGGGACAAAACACACTGTATGGAAACAAGGTCGTGTTGGTGCTATATCCGCCCATGCCTAATATATCCGGTCCATTGGCTGCTTCAGCCCATGTATCTGCATTATCATTAGCTGTACCAATTACAAAGGGAGGCATACCATGAACTACAACTCCATTAGGGTCAAGGATCCTGAAGTTGTAGGAGCTAATCAACATACCAAAATCATCTGCTTCAGCTGACAGACCGATATAAAGCTTTTCTGTAGTAAAATCTTTGATTCTGACAAGGAGGGCAGAGGTAGTACCATAACTTGCGAATGAGGCGAAGTTCCCAAATCCTGATGCGTTTGTGTGAAGCATTGCAGAATCTGATGCCGTTGGGGACAACTGCTTGGTTCCTTCTGCAGATAACCTTCCAAATGAGGTAAGCAGAAATAAAACAAGTGTTGTGGTTAGGATCAGTTGGTTCTTGTGGTTCATGTTCGGTAAAGACTTTTGCAAATTGAATTGGTGTATTGATTATCAATACTTTAATTATGAGTTGGTCTTTCTAAAGGGTTTGACACAGATATTGAAGCCATCATTAGATGACCATGGCTTAATACCTACGGAGGTGGAGGCAAATACTATACCACTAATCTGGAAAAACCGGGGACCTACCGGAGAGGTAATCGGCCACTATGCCTTACCTATTGATAATCAAGCCATTGATGGAAAAATTGCGGAATATTCTCTGGCTTTTTTAACGTGCCAGCGTAATGTTTCCTTTATGGGTTACTTGTCTACCGTTTACCAATTCGACCACTGCTCTATAGGCAAATACCGCAAGGTTCATCATTATATCCCTGAACCTTCCATCCCATCCGAAACGGGGTTCATTTGGAAGGAAATCGGCGTTGATAAACACATTGTTTCCCCATCGATCAAATATCTCAAAAACAACAACTCGTTTTACACCCGGATCGGCATAGACGGTGACAAGGTCATTGACATTGTCGCCATTTGGAGAGAATACATTTGGGATGTATACAAGGGCGTCCATGTCAACCCGTATAATTAACATATCCTCATCGATGCATCCATTGGCATATACGGTGGCCGTAATCACTTCATTGAAGAAACCGTAAAATGTAGGGTTGGTACAATGCGTGCAGGAAAGATGAACGCCCGGTGACCATACGATGGAGTCAATTTGCGACCACGGAAGACTTACGTTTGCATTTAAGATCACACTGTCTCCAAGATCAGGTTCAATATTTGCTCCGACATCGATTGTCAATGATTGGCCATCCTGAATGATAAATGATTGGGAGTTTGAACAACTTTTCGTGTCCACGACTTCAATTGTATAATTTCCTGACATCAATTCTCCATAAAATGGATTTGCTGTCAAGGGATCTCCATTTAATGAATACATATATACCGGAGTACCACCTGAAACATTTGTAACAAGTAAACTACCTGAAAAATCACCTGCACAAATGGGAATCTCTATATCTGCTTCAAGACCGTATGGGGCTTCCGGCAGAAGGAGTACCATTGAGTCTACGGATTGACATCCACTTGACTGATTAAATACAGTCAGGTGGTAAAGACCAGGTTCGGTGGGGGCCAGCGTGGTGGATTGGACATTATTCGTGGAAGGTCCGTTCCGTTCATAAATAATGCCCGGGCCGGATGAGGAATTACCTATACTGAGTAGCGCTGTTGGATCAATGCACGTGAATTCCTGGAGCAAAGAAATATCTGCTAATGGCATTTGAATATTAGTCATCACAAGTACAGAATCCGAATTTGTACAACCCAATACCGTATCCCTTGCGATCAGATAATAAATACCTGCAGAACCTACGACAACAGATAGTGAATCAGGATTAGAAATAATTCCGCCAGCCGGACCTTCCCAATGAAAAATCAGGACCAGTAGGAATCAAAGTCACTCCGCAATTATCTAAAACTGTAGGGGCTGTTGGCAATACAATGTTTGCATAACAATCAGCTACATCATTCGTCGGAGCAATGGCAGCAAATGGTTCATACTCGATTGTAACTGTATGAATATAATCATCAGTGTTTCCTTCGCAGTCTGTGTAAGTCCAAGTGTACGTTATCGTTCCTTCGCACACTGCAGCCCCAGTTTCAACTGGACCTGTTGGAATTAAAGTCACTCCGCAATTATCTAAAACTGTCGGAGGAGTTGGCAATACAATATTCTCATAACAATCTGCTATGTCAGTCTTCGGGGCAATGGCAGCGAATGGTTCATACTCAACGGTCACTGTGTGAACATAGTCTTGCGTATTGCCTTCGCAGTCTGTGTATGTCCAAGTATACGTGACAACTTCTTCGCACGCTGCAGCTCCTGATGTAACAGGACCCGTTGGAATTAAAGCCAATCCGCAATTATCTAAAACAGTTGGAGGCGTTGGCAATACAATATTTGCATAACAATCAGCTACATCAGTTGTCGGTGCAATGGCAGCGAATGGTACATATTCGATTGTCACTGTATGGAAGTAGTCTTCAGTATTTCCTTCGCAGTCTGTGTACGTCCATGTGTAGGTAATCGTTCCCTCGCATACAGCAGTTCCAGTTTCAACTGGACTTGAAGGAATCAGAGTTACTCCACAGTTATCTAAAACTGTAGGAGGAGATGGCAATATAATATTTGCGTAACAATCAGCTATGCCGGTTGTTGGTGCAATGGCAGCGAATGGTTCATACTCGATTGTCACTGTATGAACATAGTCTTGGGTATTTCCTTCGCACTCTGTGTATGTCCAGGTGTAGGTGATTGTTCCTTCACATGTTGCAGATCCAGACTCAACCGGACCCATTGGAATTAGAGTCACTCCACAATTATCCGAAACTGTCGGTGGAGCAGGTAAAACAATATTCGCATAACAGTCCGCAACAGCAGTAGAACCCACAAGATCTTGTTCCCGCTGTACCGGCTAATACTGCACCGCAATCTGTAGCTACCACTTACCGGGCAACTATTGTATGACATCCCGTTGTTGCAGTACTTGGTGATGATGAAAATGGACCTCCATCAATACTATACTCTATTGCAAATCCTGCTACAGGAAAAACGAAAGGCAGTTCAAATGCCGTTGCACATGTATTTTCGGGAGGTGAGAGAACAGGAGCTAATGGAAAAATCACTGCGCTCACAGTATTACTTTCATTACATACACTATTATCAGATGGAGTAAGAGCCGGTGTAGTGCCACAAGCGGAAATATTTACATACCTGGCGATAAAAGTATGGCAGCCTACTGAGGATGGAATAACCTGTGAATCTGTAAACGGTGCTCCGTCTATGCTGTACTTCACTTTAAAACCTGGAATATCTTCAACATATGGAATGGTTAAAGATGCATTACTTGTATTGGTATCTGCTATCAGAATGGGTTTGGCAGAATACACGAGAAAACTTTGAATATCGTCGCAAGTTCCACCCTGGCTGTACTGGGCGGTGAAACACCCTGCTGTGGTAGGCTTAAAAATAACTTCATTACCTGAAACCGTATACGTACCACAACCACTGATGATCCATGTACCATTATTATTATTGTGATTGTGTGAAAAGATAACATCACCGCCACCTAAACAGGCATTCTGAACAGTGACAGTGCATGCTAATACTAGACCTCTTACACCATTAAGGGCATTTAATTTGTGAAACGAATTGTAAACACGGTCATTCGTCCGATGTCCAATAATTGAATTAATTCGCTGCTTGTCAACAGAATTAAATTTACCATTCGTTGCAGCAGATGAATTCAGCGAAAAAAACAAAACACAAAGAAGGCAAGAATTAAATGTAAACGAATACGATCTGATCAGAAATATGCAATACGAATAAAATGGCATCGATGAATGAGCCATCAGAGGATAATTCGTCCTGTAATATTTAAAATTTCTTTTCATGTTTCGGACAACTATCTTTTTAGATAGGACCTTACTTTTGTAGCCCTCCGACCAACTACATCTTGCTTCCTGGTAAAAGGGACTCCAGTCTTGATAGTTTAGTATCAGCAATTCGATCCAAAGTATCCTTCAGCCATTCATAAGGGTTGATGTCATGGGCTTTGCATGACCCTAAAAAGGAATACATCATGGCGATGCGCTGTGCGGCATTATGTGATCCGGCGAACAAATAATTTTTGCGACCCAGCGCAAGAGGCCTGATTTTATTTTCAATCAGATTATTATCAAGCTCCACACGTCCATCATTCAATATTCGGATCAGTTTGGGCCATTGCTTGCTAAGGTAAGTGAT